>NZ_JBCEXH010000006.1 GCF_038751955.1 Methanocalculus natronophilus
ACGACCCTGAATTTCATCCCATCAAATCAGGAGGGGTGTTGTTTTGATGGCCTCACGTGATGTCCTGACAAGAACAACCATGATTATCCAGGAGGATGATACTATACGTGGGTTTTACATGAAGTTTAACGTCCTTGTCAGCGATCCGCTGGCAGAAGAAGGCATCTCAATACTCAGAGGATTCTGCAATGTTGATGAGAAGAGCGGGCTCTCCGAAGACGAACTGGTTGCTATCATCGGTCAGTATGACGCGCTCATCGTGAGATCAGGAACAGAGGTTACCGCCAGGGTGATCGACGCAGCACCGAAGATGAAATATATCGGGCGGGCAGGTGCAGGCGTGGATAACATCGATACCGATGCAGCCACCCGGAAAGGTATCATCGTCGCAAATGCTCCTGAAGGCAATACGCTTGCTGCAACCGAACACACAATGGCAATGATACTCTCTCTTGCACGAAGAATCCCGTCTGCCAATGCATCCATGAAGAAAGGCGAATGGAAACGATCCGCCTTCATGGGTGTCGAGATGAACGAGAAGGTGATCGGTATCGTTGGCTTTGGCAGGATTGGCAGGGAAGTTGCCAAACGTGCCCAGTCTTTTGATATGCGGGTTGTCGCATATGATCCCTTCATCACAGCCGAGCGGGGTGCGCAGTTTGGTGTGGAGATGATGAGTGTGGAGGATCTCTTCCGGGTTGCCGATGTTATCACTGTCCATACCCCGCTCATCAAGGAGACGAAGCACCTGATTAATGAGAAGTCCATTGCGACAATGAAGGACGGTGTCCGGATTATCAACTGCGCCCGCGGAGGAATCATTGATGAGATGGCACTTGCCGAGGCTGTGAAGAGTGGAAAGGTTGCCGGTGCAGCACTTGATGTCTTTGAGGAGGAGCCCCCGGCAAACTCGCCCCTGCTTGATCTGGATACAGTTATTGTCACCCCGCATCTTGGTGCAAGCACAGTCGAGGCGCAGAAGAATGTTGCCATCTCGATTGCACACCAGTGCATAGATGTGCTGAAAGGCGGGGCTGCGAAGTACGTGGTGAATGCACCGATGATCCCCCCAGATCTCCAGGATACCATTGAGCCGTATGCCCGCCTTGCCGAGAAGATGGGCAGGCTTGCCTCACAGGTGCTACCTGGCGCGATAACAAAAATTGATGTCACATATGCCGGTGACCTTGCAGAGATGGGGCAGAACCTGAAGTTTGTCACCCGGATGGCAATCAAGGGAATCCTTGATCCGATCCTCCAGATGCCGGTGAATATTGTCAATGCGGGATTCATCACCCGGGAGCGCGGGATTGCTGTTTCAGAGACAACTACCGAAGAGTCGCACGGGTTTAAGAACCAGATCTCCCTCACTGTCAGAACAAAGGATGGTTCCGAGACGATTATCGGGTCGGTGTTTGGGAAGGACAGGATGCGGATTGTCGGAATCGGCTCCTTTACCATGGACCTTGTACCTGAAGGGTCAGTCGTCATAGCCTACCATATCGACAGGCCGGGCGTCATCGGACCAGCAGCAACCGTGCTCGGGAAACATACCATCAATATCGCAGGAATGCAGGTTGGCAGGGTGAAAGCAGGTGAGGAAGCACTCATGGTTCTGAATGTTGATTCAGACGTCCCGGAGACGGTGATGGATGAGCTCCGCTCTGTTCCCGGGATCAACAGGGCAACCTTTGCCACCCTCTGAAGCCCCGGAAAAGCGAGGGGGTTTGGGGGGCAAAAACCAATTCTTTTATACTGCAAAAGCCAATATCGTAAGGTCGAAAACCGTGGGGCTCGTGGTCTAGCTGGTTATGACGTCGCCTTGACATGGCGGAGGTCCTGAGTTCGAATCTCAGCGAGCCCATCTTCTTTTTGCAATTAAGAGATAAATAATGATTATTTAACATAAATATCACATATTCAGGATAGAATAGTAATTTCCAGCAGAGAATGTGCCTGAAAAATAAGCCGAAAAATATATCATCCCAAACATTATAAGCAACACGCTAATGAAGACCATAAACAGCAGAGAACTGAGGGGAATTCTCGAGAACCATGAGCGCTGGACAAGCTCCGGCGGCAGAGAAGGAAAGCGTGCATCCCTGATTAAGGCAGATCTTACTGGTGCAAACCTCATCGGCGCAAACCTTTCCTATGCCGATCTTATCGAGGCCAATCTCCAGCAGGCCGATCTCTCCGGAGCAAAACTCGGGAAGGCAAATCTCTATGGTGCCAACCTCTCAGGAGCGATCCTGACAAATGCGGATCTCTTTGGTGCCAATATCAGGAATGTGGAATGGAATAAGCCAATCCAGCCAGCCGGGTATGAGAGGCGGGAGCAGGTGCAGGTGCCGCAGCAGGCAACACCACCAGCTTCCCCGGATGAGACGCAGGATCCGGGCTTTTTCGGGAGGCTGAAGAAATTCTTCTCAGGGAGCTGACTGCGACTGGTACCTGAGCCGGTTCCCCGGTATGCAGGGGTGGAGCAGCTGGCTTACCCTGCACCATCCATATAAAAAAAAAGTGCCAGGTGGATTACCTGTTTGCAACACGCGAGAGAGAATCAGAGCGCACTGCCGCTATAACCGCAGGTGATCTCGCACCGTTTCGCAGGTAAATAACGCCACACTGCTTTGACCGGCAGAGGAGTTTCTCAAGGTCGGCATCAGTCACCAGAATACCGTCATGGCCGCTTTTGTAGACAATCCGGTATCCCAGTTCGGCAAGCCGCCTGGAGACCCACATGGGATCTTCCTCAAAGAGGAAAGGATGTATCTCAACAATAATGACGCGTGGGCGGATCTCAAGTGAAGAGAGAATGGCAACCTCGGATCCCTCACAATCCAGTTCAAGCACATCGCAGTCCGGGATCTCCTCCGGGCCAACCCGGGCAGCAGATCCAAAATCCCCACCATAGACATCGATATGAGGGCCGACGACTGCATGGTGGAGCGTGCAGGTTCGGGAGATGCCTTCCCTGACACAGGTCCGGACAAGCTGGCTGATTGCCCGGTCTCCACCCTCAAAGACCTGAACCGACCCGTTTGGACCGACCCGTTTTGCGGCGGCAACAGCTGTCACCCCATCACCACCACCAATGATAACAACACGATCCCCGGATATCGTCAGCTGGTGATGGGCATGCACAATGCCCTTCTCAGAGATCCCGGGTTGTGAGACATAGCGGCAGACACCAAGGAAGAGATCCACAAAATCATTGTATTTATAAATCGTATGTGCTTCACGTATCAGACTCATATTCTTCTCTCATCTCTCTTTTTTTGGATACATCTGAGATATGTGTGCCTGGCTTCAGCGATTGCGTTGGAACAGCGTGGTACAGGCGGTGAAATCGGTTTTGACATACCAGTATATGACCACTGAGCGTATCTGCGTTTTGATCGGCAGGATTGCTGACAAAAGATATCCGTCAGGGTACGCGAACCCTGCATACGCATTGCACCATCCGTTACCTTGATGTACCAAAAGGATAGAGAGAGGGATATGGAGGTGAAGGCCTGCTGTGCCTCCTCCAGACAGGCATACACCCATTTCCACAGGGTGTGACACAGGAGTGACAGAAGATGTCAGGAGAAACAAAATATACACTGCCGCCTCTGCCATATGCAGCAGATGCACTTGAGCCCCATATCTCAAAAGAACAGCTCACTATCCACCATGACAAACACCACATGGCATATGTGAACGGGGCGAACGCCAATCTGGTCGCACTTGAAGAAGGGCGGAAACAGGGAGCGGATCTGAATATGAAAGCCGTCTTAAAGGATCTCTCCTGGAACTTCGGCGGTCACTATCTCCACTCGCTCTTCTGGAGCAACCTTGCACCCGCAGGCGCCGGTGGCGGTGGAGAGCCGAAAGGAGCCGTTGCAGAAGAGATCAAGGCTGAGTTTGGCAGTTTCGACCGCTTTAAAAAGGAGTTTACGCAGGCAGCAGCTACTGTTGAAGGATCTGGCTGGGCTGCACTGACCAGGTGCCCCCTCACCCGGCGCCTCCAGATCATGCAGATAGAGAAGCACAACACCAATGTCTTCCCATCCTGCCCGGTTCTGCTGGTGCTCGATCTCTTCGAGCATGCATACTATCTTGATTACAAAAATGACCGTGCCGCATTCATTCAGGCCTTCTGGAACATCGTCAACTGGGACGAGGTGAACAGGAGGATCTAACCCCCCCCCTTTTTTCTCTGACATGCTCTGCGAGGGATGAGTGTTGGTGAAGAAAAAACAGTCACAATCCCGTCTGAAGAGGCATACGGGTCATGGGATGAAGAGAGGGTGCTTGTACTCCCCCGTGACATGGTGCCAGACGAGGTTGCAGTCGTTGGACAGTCTCTCTACCAGCCACAGGGAGTTGTCATTTCCGTTGATGACGAAGCAGTTGTTATCGACCAGAACCACCACCTGGCAGGCGAAGATCTGACCTTCACCATAACACTTGTTGAGATCCTCTGAATTCCGCCCCCCACTTTTTTGTTCCAGCTGATCTGGAACCAGAAGAACCATATCCACTCACGTGCAGTAACTATGACAGAGGGATTACCTATGGACAAAATAATAGAAGACGGCTTTACCCGACTCACCGAGACAATAAAGGAGCTGGATACAAAAGCCGATGAACTTGATGCAGCAATCAGATCAGATCTCGCCGGGCTTCTTGAAAGGATGGCAGCAAAGGCAACACCGCTTGTTGGAAAAATTGGAAACGAGCTCCTTGATAAGAGCAAACAGGATGCAAAAGGCGACCTGTACGATTCCCGCCACTATGAGATGAAGATGATTCTCCTTGGGCGTTCTGACGAACCGGCAGCATACAGGCCGGATGATATGATGAAGAAAGTCAGCAGGCAGTTCTGCATCCTCAGGGAAGACGGTGTCATTGCGGAGCTGATGTACTCTGATGATGGATTTATCATCGACAGCTACATCAACCCGCTGACCCCTGAAGAGGCAATCGATCTCTATGGCCCGGGAGTCATCTTCATGCTCTACCGCGCACTGCTGGAGTATGGGAATCTGGAAGAGGAGTTGGTACAGGCACTCGAAAAGACGCTCTCTTTTATCCAGCAAGAAAAAGAGGCGTGAATTTTTTTATTTTTTTATACATCTATTTTCCCCAGCCAAAGAGCGGGATCATTGGTTTAAGTGGATCATAGGCCTCACCATCAAGTGAGGAGAGAGGATAGGAGTGCGTTATAGGCTGGCTGCTTGTTCCATCTGAGTACTGGGCAACTGCTTTTGCCTTTTCCAGCATTTTATCGAGAGTATAGACATATTCTTCGTCAGGCGCGAGTTCCCGTACCTCAAACTCAATATCATGCGGAACAAGCGCCACCTGAATTGCTTTTGCAGGAGCGGTGCCGACATTTCTAACAATAACCGACTTTGCATCCTCTGCCAGCGAACAGACCACGTGCGGCTGGGATGCTGAATCATGCATAATCCAGAGTGACATATACAGAACACCGACCAGGACTATGGCAAAGAACGAGAGATAAAGGTCAATAAAGGCAAGCCCGATACAGGCTATTGCCCCTCCCACAATAAGAAGACGTTGCCGCGAATCCATAGTGGTATTCTCTATCCAGAGAATATAAGCAATGTGGAATACTTTTTCTGTTGAAAAACAGGAGTGGGCCCGATGCGATTCGAACGCATGACCTCTCGGTTATCAGCCGAGCGCACCACCGGGCTATGCTACGGGCCCAAATATTACCTTAATACATTCTCATTTGCTGCATTTATAGCTTGCCAATGAACCCCGAATCCAGCACCCCCGATCCGGGCAGTAAAAGATCCCGGAGTATCCATGGATTGTACTACCATTTTGTTATTTATGGTCAGAAGACGAGATAGTGAGCATACACGTGCCGGAGGATTTGATGAAGAGACGATATCTCCTTGGAAATATGGCAATAGCACATGCATGCAGAGAAGCAGGCGTTGATTTTGTCTGTGGATACCCCGGAACTCCCTCATCAGAGATCATTGACACACTGAGGCAGGTGCAGAACCCCGGTTTCCATCTCGAATGGTCGATTAATGAGAAGATTGCATATGAAAATGCACTCGGTGCTGCATGGTGCGGCTGCCGCGCACTTGTCACCATGAAACATGTTGGTGTCAATGTCGCAGCTGATCCCCTCATGACAAGCAGCTATACCGGAGTCACCGGCGGGTTTGTTCTTCTTGCAGCAGACGATCCATTCGCCCACAGTTCCCAGAACGAACAGGACTCACGGATATATGCCTCTTTTGCCGGAATACCATGTATCGATCCATCCGGAATCCAGGAAGCCCATGATGCAATTACCGATGCGTTTGAACTTTCAGAAGAGTTCGGGCTGCCGGTAATGGTGCGTCCCACCACACGGATCTGTCACAGCAAGGCGGATGTTCTCCTTGGAGAACTCTCAGAGACGCGGAGAACGGGATCATTCACCAAAAACCCAAAACAGTATGTCGTTATTCCGGCACACACCCGCATTCTCCACCGTGAGCTGATCGAAAAACAACCCGGAATCATAAAGCGGCTTGGAGAGTGTAATTTCAATACCGCAGAGATCAGGGGGGAGAAGGCGGTGATTGCTGGTGGAATATCCGCAGCATATGCACGTGAAACTGTCCCGGAGGATATTTCACTTGCAACCATAGCCGCCTACCCGATAGACGAGGAGTGGCTCTCTGACTTTGTATCCCGGCACACCGAGATCCTGGTTATTGAGGAGATGATGCCGGTCATCGAGAGCGCAGTCAGGGAAGCAGCCTCAAACCAGAAAATCTACGGGAAGAAGAACGGATACCTCCCCTATGATGGTGAGTTTTCACCTGCCACAGTCGCAAAAGCCCTTGCCGCGTGCGGCTTTATTGAGGAAAACCCCTACCTGGCCGTGCAGCCAGCAGAAAACCTCCCCATAAGGCCACCGATCATGTGTGCAGGCTGTATGCACCGCTCCACATTTTTTGCGATGAAGAAGGTCTTCAAAGACGGTATCTTCCCAAGCGACATCGGGTGCTATACCCTTGGCCTGCAGCTTGGCGCAGTCGATACCACCATCTGCATGGGAGCAGCCATCACGGTTGCAAGCGGTATCAACCTCTCCGGGGAGAGCCGGGATGTGGTCTGCACCATCGGAGACTCCACGTTCCTCCATACAGGCGTCCCAGGACTCATCAATGCGGTCTATAATGGATCGGATATTGTTGTTATTATCCTGGACAACCGGATCACCGCGATGACGGGCCACCAGCCCAACCCAAATACCGGCCAGACCGCATGCGGTACACAGAGCCCGCCTCTCTCACTTGAGGCACTCTGCCGCTCCTGTGGCGTCTCTGTTGTTGAAACGGTTGACCCCTATGAT
The DNA here is from genome assembly GCF_038751955.1 of Methanocalculus natronophilus. Lineage (NCBI taxonomy): Archaea > Methanobacteriati > Methanobacteriota > Methanomicrobia > Methanomicrobiales > Methanocalculaceae > Methanocalculus > Methanocalculus natronophilus. The sequence continues at coordinate 7,382 of NZ_JBCEXH010000006.1, forward strand.
CTCACCAATCTGCTTGAGACGATGAAGAAGGTCAAGGCCGGGCGTGGTGTCCGGGTGGTCATCGCCCGCCAGCCATGCGTCATTGTTTCAAAGCGGGAGGGTGTGAAGCGGCGGCGGTATATGGTTGAGGAAGAGACCTGCACCAGCTGCCGGCTCTGCGTCAGGTACGGGTGTCCCGCAATCGAGTACCATGAGGAGAAGGCATCAGTCAATGATCTCTGCATGGGATGCGGCGTCTGTGCAGACATCTGTCCTGAAGGTGCAATCAGGCAGGAGGTGAAGAGATGAATCCGGGTTTTGATATCATGATCGTCGGTATCGGCGGGCAGGGAACCATCCTCGCCTCAAACGTGCTCGGCGAGGCATGCCTGATCGAGGGGAGAAGCGTCCGTGGAGCAGAAACGCATGGTATGGCACAGCGGGGAGGATCTGTCGAGAGCCAGATCAGGATCGGCGGCATACACGGGCCCCTCATCGTCCCGGGTACTGCTGACCTCTTAATTGCCTTTGATCTCCTTGAAGCGGTCAGGTACCGGCATTTCCTCAAGCCCGGCAGGAAGATGATCGTCAACAGCCAGCTCGTGCTCCCGACATCTGCCTTTACATCTGAACAGGCAATCCTGACGGCAGCAGATATCACAGACATGCTCAGCGGCCCTGAAACAACCATCGTCGATGCAACCGCCATCGCAACCGCTGCAGGCAGTCCTCTTGCCGCAAATATCGCACTTCTCGGCGCAGCCTCACATGCAATACCCCTTGACACAGAATCGCTTCTGGAAGGCGTCAGGCGGTGCGTACCGCAGAAGACCATTGCCATCAATGAGCAGGCATTCCTTGATGGAAGAGCTGTGCTGCAGCCCTGAAGAAGAGAGCCATTCCATCCTTTTTTTGAGAGAGCCGGAACCCGGGATGTCGGGAGATGGTGTTCTGGCGTCAATGAGTGAAAATAAGCTGGGTTCTATCGTATAGCAATCCATGGACCCGGCGGGATTTGAACCCGCGGCCTTTACGTTGCGAACGTAACGATCTACCCCTGATCTACGAGCCCCTGGCAAAAAGATTAGAGAATAATCTCTATATCTAATTTCTCTGCCAGTTCTTTATATCTATTCCGAATCGTCACCTCTGTGACGCCCGCAACCTCGGCAACTTCACGCTGGGTTCTCCGCTCCCCTGAGAGGATTGAGCTGATGTAGATGGCAGCAGCCGCAACACCGGTTGGTCCGCGTCCGCTTGTCAGTTCACGCTCACCCGCCTGCCGGAGGATCTCAACAGCCCTGCTCTGGACCTCGCCTTTCAGGGTCAGCCCTGAGCAGAACCGGGGCACGTAGTCGATCGGTGAGGTCGGGAGGAGTTTCAGACCCAGTTCACGGGAGATGAACCGGTATGTCCTGCCGATCTCTTTCCGTGAGACACGGGATACCTCTGCAATCTCATCAAGTGTCCGCGGGACGCTGCACTGCCTGCAGGCCGCATACAGGGCTGCTGCTGCAACACCTTCAATCGATCTGCCGCGGATCAGGTTCTTGTCAACGGCATCACGGTACACGACTGCGGCGGTCTCCCTGACATTCCGGGGCAGACCAAGCGCAGATGCCATCCTGTCAAGTTCAGAGAGGGCAAATGCCAGGTTTCTCTCGGTTGCATTCGAGACACGGATACGCCGCTGCCATTTACGGAGACGGTACAGCTGTGCCCGGTTCTTCGAAGAGATCGCCCTTCCGTAGCTGTCACGGTTTCTCCAGTCGATCATCGTCGAGAGACCTTTGTCATGGATGGTAAAGGTCATCGGTGCACCCACACGTGACCGCTTCATCCGCTGATCATGGTCAAACGCACGCCATTCAGGACCACGGTCGATGAAATCGTCATCAAGCACAAGTCCACAGCTCTGGCAGACGAGTTCGGCACGCTCATAGTCATGGATGAGCTGCCTGCTCCCACACTCGGGGCAGACAGTCTGGATATGCTCCTCGTGCTTCTGCTTCTCCTGGACAACTGCCTTTTGACGCTGCTTAAGTGCTTCACGTTCAGATTTAAGTTGTTTTAATTTCTCTATTTCCTGCATGGCTTCACCCTCTCCTTCATATAGAGTTTCTCTCCTTCAAGGACGCGGCAATCATTTCTGCAGATGATCGTCGCATATGGAGCTGCAATATTTCCAAATAGATCGACAATTCGGCCAACAGGCTTCATGCGGCTGTCCACCACATCGCAGAAAAGCGGGGGCAGCTGGCCTGCATCACACCCTGCAACGAGGAGGCGACGACCAGATACACTATGTATTCGACCTGCAAATTTCAAAATATAACCTCATGTTGGAGATCCGAATACAATTCGGAAGCTATATATAATTATACATTTGACTTCAGATATATTTAAAAGTATCGTAAAACTATAAACGTGAGAACCGTCTGATGAGGTCCGGATCAGGGGCCAGCACGCGTTCTGCCTCCTCTTCGGTCAGTCCGGCGCCCCTCGCGACAAGCCATTTTGCAGTTGAATCCAGAAGATCGCGCGGTTCATGCGCATCAGACTGCACAAGCATCCTGCACCCGGTATCCCGTGCAACCTTCACCAGGTGGCCATTTGTCCGATTATGCCCATTTCTGGAGGTTATTTCAAGATAGATGTCATTTTCAGCAGCAATGCTGGCATCTTCATGCGAGATCAGACCAGGATGCACGAGTATATCCACATCCGGAGCCCGGACAGCAGCCTCATTTGTTCCCCCGGCTACCGGTTCGACAGTGGTTTCCCCGTGAACCAGGACAAGATCCGCACCAAGCTCTTTTGCCTGCCGTGCAATCCCCGGTATCTCTTCCGGGGGGACATGGGTTATTTCCACACCGCAGAAGAGATTCACCCCAAAGAGCGAGGCAGATGGCTTCAGGCGGGAGACGGAATCGATCACATGGTGGAGGTTTGTTGCATCGACATGGTCAGAGATGGCAACAGTTGAATACCCAAGAACCGCCATCCTCCTGATCAGTTCAATTGGCAGCATACCACCATCCGAGAGGGTGGTATGGCAGTGAAAATCGTACATTCCCGTCATTGTTTCTCAGAAAGTTTCCTGGCAATTTTTCGTAACAGCTGCTCTTTGCTCCCCTTCCATTCGAGGACAAGGCGCCCCTCGCGCCTGAACCATTGGGCAGGATGGGAATGTGGTTCGATGACTGCGTCCGCAATTCCAAGGCGGCGCACCACCCGTTCCAGCTCCTGCACCTTTGGAGCAGCCTTCTGGGTATATTTCCTGCTGACCCGCCTCCCCTCTGCCCGGGAGAGCGAACCATCAAAGTAACAGGGATATATGATCCTGCTGGTTCCCATACCCAGTACATCCGCGATGAACCTATAAACAGATCGCGCCTAGTACCTATATGCATCACATCGACGTCCATATGGAAAAGGACATATTCGATGGGAATACCCGTCTTGCAGAAGCAAATGCACGCCACCTGAAGGAACACGGTGTCAGGGCATTTGATCTGCTTGGAGCGATTGGATCAGGCAAGACCGCGCTCATCGAGAAGATGGTTCCCCTCCTTCAGGCACGAGGTCTCCGCCCGGCAGCCATTGCAGGCGATGTCTACGGGGATGACGATTTCCAGAGGATTGTAACAACCGGTATCCCGGCATATAACGCAAACACCGGGAAAGAATGCCATCTTGACGCGCACCTGGTCAGACACGGCCTTGAGCACCTTCCTCTCGATGATATAGACGTGCTCTTTATCGAGAACGTCGGGAACATGGTCTGCCCGACAGACTTCGCCCTTGGTGCGGAGAAGCGGATCATCGTCATCTCCTCAACCGAAGGCGACGATGTCGTGAACAAGCACCCGATGATGTTCCGGGGCGGCGATATCGCGGTCATCAATAAAGTCGATCTGGCACCGCTGATCGGATCCGACCTCTCTCGTGTAGAACAGGACATTCGGAAATACAACCCCGAAATGCCGATATTCAGGACGAATCTCAAGACGGGAGACGGAACAGAAGAGCTGCTCTCTGCCATTCTTGCAGAGTGAGAACGCCAAAAGCCCATACCTAAAGTTAAATACCTCTCAGAGTGAAATATAGAGAACTCTACTTGGGAATACCCTGAGACGAAATAGCATCAGTAACGAGGAGAATCAATGCTCTGGCAAGGAAGATCAGTAAGAAAGCCATCAGGCGGACGATACCACTACGCCGCTGGCAAGAAGCGTTTTGAGATCGGCAGATCACCTGCGGATACCGTCATTGGTGAGAACCGGAACCGTATCATCCGCACCCGCGGGGGAAGCACAAAGGTGCGCGCACTCCGTTGTGAATTCGCCTCTGTCTCGGACAGAAAAACCGGCATCACTAAGAAAGTGGCAATCGAAAAAGTTGAGGCAAACACCGCAAACCCAAACTACGTCAGGAGAAACCTCCTCACCAAAGGAGCGATCATCAGGACAGAAATCGGGCGCGCCCAGATTGTCTCCCGTCCAAGCCAGGACGGCACAGTCAACGCAGTTCTGATTGAATAAATCAATAAACACTTTTTTCTCAATCAGAACAACCCGGTTGTATCAGCAGATCATCGACAGGATCATCTGGCACGACACATACTGCTTGCCGAGACAGAACGCTTCCCTCAGGGGATAGGGTTTTAGCATTGTATCATCCCATATACGGATAGTATGCGTCGAATCTCCTACCAGTTTCCAAACCGTTGTGATCTCGTCTTCGATCACGACACGCCGTTTTCACATGCGATTGCTGCTATCTGCAGAATGGATGGAAAACAAACCAATTTCAGAACCGACATGGGACTATTCAAACGGGAAATGAAGGTCGATATCGCCTCTGAGAAGACCGGGTTTGAACCGGTCAGAACAGATAACGAGTTCATCTCCGGGATCAGCGAGCGCGCAGACTTCACACTCAGGATCAATGACACGCTCCTCAAGGGTGAAGGCCGCTATCCGGCAGCAGAATATACATTTCTCCTCCGCGTCGATGACCATGGCAGCAGAGTTGAATGTTTTGTCATCCAGCAGGGGAGATCCGGCGAGATCGACTCTCTTGATCTGAAGAACATGCTCAAAGGTGCTCTCGGGTGAGCCTGAAGACTGTTGTCGCAGCTGCCTTCAAACATCTCAGGAAAGATAAGCTCCAGAAGGTCGAGTTCATCTATTACATCTCGATAGACCGGAAGTGGATGAATAAAGACCAGGCGGCACTCCTCCTTGAGCGGGCACGCGAGGACGATCTGATCACCCAGCGTGACGGTGCGTGGGTTCCGACATTCGATCCCGAGGATGTTGAGATACCGCTTGGATTCAGGCCAACTGCTGACGTCCTGGAGAGCCGTGGAGCCCTCGAAGAGCTGGTTGCAGACATCGCAAAACAAACCGGCACCGATCAGAAATCCATCTATGCGGAGATGAACACCATCATCAGGGATGGTTTCGCAGGAAAACTCCTCCCTGAAGCAGCAGTTGTCATCATTGCGCGCCGGTACCGGGTGCCATGTGATAACTACATTGACGAGCTGCGTAAAGAGGTTGTGAAAGAAAGCCTGCTTGAAAAAAGATGAGATTGGAGATACAATACAAAGGCTTATTCAGCCTTTGCTTCCTCTTTTGCACCGAGAATCTCATCAAGTGATGTGGCGCCGTATTCAACGACCTTCACATTGACCTGGACAAAGTCTCCGGTAATCTCTGATCCACGCACGGTCTTTCGCCGCCGCTCACCGCGCTTTACCGGGTTAAAGCCGACGCCGCCACCAACAAGGAGGGCACGGCGGGCAGATCCCGGAAGACCTTTTCGTGCAGGAATTCCGGTTCTGTCACTACCGCCGGTAATCTCAATTTTATACCCGTCAAGGCCGATTGCCCCGCCGTCGATCTGCGAAGAGATCGCCTTTCCGATAAAGGCGCCAGCCGCACCCCCACTTGCCACCGTATTATAGGATCTGCCTGTTTTGGGGTCGGACACTACGATTTTAAAGTCTACCATATATTGATACAACTCCTTGTTCTATTCCGAAGCCGAAGTACCCATAATATTTGAGTGTCCGGGTTAATACTACTTGCCCCAGAAGGGGTTCTCCTTCCTCCTGATCATCGCATATTCAGAGAGAGCTTCCTGTGAACTGATGTTGATGTGGGAGAGCATCTCGCGTTCGAGCACCTTCACATGCCGTTCAGGTATCTCCACGTACAGGACATCACCCACATTGATCTGTCGTCCAACCGTCGGCCCGTCAATTGAGACTGCAATCTCCATTCCTTCCTTTGCCTCGGTTACGGTATCGCCCTTGTCCTGCATCATCTTCAGTGTGCCGACTGACCGACCCTGCATGTTCATCAGATCAACCTTTGGCCGGAGCAGACCGGCAAGAACCCTGACACCAACAACAGCAGGGCCGCTCTGGCGGAAGGTACAGTCCGGAAGAAGCTGGATCTTTGCAGGCATCACAACTGCCTCGAACTGCTGGGCTTCACGCCTCCGGATCTCCTCGTCACGCCATTCGATATACTCATCGATAACCCTGTAGATAATATTCCCCGAGAAGACCGCAATATCCGAATACCGGGGATGTTTGAGCATTTCATTGACATCCGGAAGGATATCGGTATTAAAACAGAGGATCACTTTATGCAGCGGATCACGCATCGTTTCAAGCTCAATGATATCATGCCTTGAGACCGGGCCGACATCGGCACGCATGATCTCGATCTCCTTGGCTTCCAGCTCTTTTGAGAGCGCCTCAAGCGCACCGATGGTATCTGCCTTGATGCTGATACCAAGGCCGGAGAGGGTGATATTTGCCGACTCCATCTCCTGCTCAATAAACCTGATCACCTCGTCCTTGTTCCCCTTGATAACGCGGAGCGGCGATCCCGAGATGACATCATCGAGGTTTGGGGCAGAGAGCTTGATCCCGGATGCCGCAGTCACTGCCTTCACCCGTTCAAACCGGTCCTCAAGGAGGATCTCCTGCATGGGACGTGGCTTCAAAAGTGATCTGACCTTTGTGATGATACACCCGTCTGCACCGGCAACAGCTATCTCATCACCCACCGAGAGCGTACCGTCATAGAGGATCAGATCAAGCGTCATGCCAAGGCCCTTCTCTTCCTTCACCTCAAGGATAGTTCCCTGCCCCGGCCCGTCTGCGGTGATCTTCAGAGATTCCGTCAGGTACCGCTGTGCAAGGCCGATCATCACCATCAGGAGATCAGGAACGCCCTCACCGGTGATCCCCGATGATGGAACAATGGCAATGTTTCTGGCAAAGTCACGGACACGATCGTAGCGTTCAGAATTGAACCCGAGATCCGAGAGCATACCAACGAGTTCGTAGAGACGGGTCTCAAGAATCCCCTGCACACGCTCATTCTGCCTGGCAAAGGTCTTCTGGAATGGTTCATTCTCGTGTACTCGCCATCCCGGTATCCTGTCAACCTTTGTCGCTGCAATCACAAACGGTGTCTTTGAATTCCTGAGGATCTGGAGAGCCTCCTGGGTCTGCTGTTTGAAGCCCTCGTTGATATCAACAACAAGGATCGCAATCTCAGCCAGAGCCCCGCCCCGTGCGCGGAGCGTGGTAAAGGCACGGTGGCCGGGCGTATCAATAAAGAGCAGGCCGGGGATATTGATCTCGGTCGTCTCTGTCAGTCCGCTCATCTTCCGGATCGATTCTATCGGAATTAAGGTCGCCCCGATATGCTGTGTAATAGCTCCTGCTTCAGAAGCAACGACCTGGGAGCCCCGTATCTTATCCAAAAGCGATGTCTTCCCGTGATCGACGTGCCCGAGAACGCAGACGATAGGTGTTCTGATGTTTTTCTGTGCCATATCTGGTTGCCCCTCCAAAAAGCCGTGAGATACCGGGTAATCCCAAAAAGTGATACTCTATAGTGCAGTCTGAGTATTAATATTCTTGGAAGACCCGGAATACCCCAACAGGTACAACCCCTGGGACGGGGCTCCAATAGAGTTGTTCCGTTAGCTTAAATAGTGTTTACCAACAACAATAAAGAGCATTTATGCTAGGGTAGGGTAGCTGGACATCCTATAGGACTGTGGATCCTTTGACCCGGGTTCGAGTCCCGGCCCTGGCCTGAATCACCTGTTTTAAAGCCCAGGCACAAACTTTTCCAAGACCTCCCATGACGCATACGCTCAGGGCATGATCCCCTCTGAAGCAGAGACGCATCATCCGGAATACCCGGTTTCTCACCCTCCCGGCATCTCACCTTGTGCGAGACTGTTGCGAGACTGTTGCGAGACCTTTTGCGATACTTATAAGACGCATGATGTTCCTTCATCGCTGTGTGCGATGCCGATAGCTGGTGAATCGGACGCGTGCTGGAGTGATAAGGTATGTCTGATGGAGAGAAGAAACCAAAACCGCAGCTCATCGGAGATAAGATGGAGACCTGCGAGATCGACCGTGCGAAGATGGCGCTCATGAACCCAAAAGTCATTCAGCAGAAGGTCGAAGAGCGGACGATTGATGAACTGGCAAAGAAATCAATTGAACACTGCCTGAAAGAGGGGCTCGAGACGGTCTGGGACCGAAGCGAGATGCAGGAGCCTGCCTGTAAATGGTGTGTAACCGGCCTCTCATGCGCCCGCTGCACAATGGGCCCCTGCCGGATCATCCCTGAGAAGAACCGGGTACGCGGCGTCTGCGGGGCAGATGCCGATCTGATTGTTGCACGAAACCTGCTTGACACGCTTGCAACAGGTGCCGCGTCACACTCGGATCATGGCAGGGAGATCGTCGAGACCCTGCTCCTCGTCGGCAAGGGTGAAGCACAGGGCTATACCATAACCGATCCCGAGAAACTCTTTGCACTTGCCGAAGAGTACAACATCCCGACAGATAAGGAGGCAACCGAGGTTGCGCACGATCTGGCACTTGCCCTGCTTGAAGAGTTTGGGACCATCAAAGGCGAGATCGAATTCTGCCGCCGTGCGCCGGAAGCAACCTATACAATCTGGAAAGAGACCGGCATCCTTCCACGGGGTGTTGACCGCGAGATCGTTGAGGCGATGCACAGAATCCAGATGGGCGTCGGCGCCCACTATGCAAACATCCTCCTTCACGGGCTCAGGTGCGCACTGGCTGACGGATGGGGGGGATCCATGATGGGAACAGAGATCTCAGATGTCCTCTTTGGAACACCGACACCCTGTGAGTCAAGCATCAACCTCGGTGTCATAAAAGAAGATCAGGTGAATATCGCGCTCCATGGCCACAACCCGATGCTCTCGGAGATGATAGTCCAGGCAGCAGAAAGCGATGAAATGCAGAAGCTCGCAACGGAAAACGGGGCAGCCGGCATCAACCTCGTCGGGCTCTGCTGCACCGGAAACGAGCTCCTGATGCGGCGGGGAGTGCCGATGGCAGGCAATCACTTCAACCAGGAGCTCGTCATCGCAACCGGTGCACTCGACACAATGGTTGTCGATTACCAGTGCATCTTCCCCTCGCTTCCGCGAACCGCAAGCTGCTACCATACACAGATCATCTCGACAAGCCCAAAAGCAAAGGTACCCGGCTCGTACTACGTGGAGTTCTCTGCAGAGAACGCAACCGAAGCAGCCGATACGATCGTCAGATCAGCTGTCCGGAACTACAGGAACCGGAACGGTGAGAAGATCCACATACCGGGAAAGCCGGTTGCAGTCCATGCAGGGTTCTCGGTTGAGGCGATCACTGAAGCCCTTGGGGGCAGCCTCCAGCCGCTTGTTGATGCGGTGGCAGACGGCAGGATCCGCGGCGCAGTCGGGATTGTCGGGTGCAATAACCCAAAGATCAAGCATGACTATGGCCATGTCACCCTCTCAAAAGAGCTGATCAAACATGATATCCTCTGTGTCGAGACCGGATGTGCAGCTGTTGCGTCCGGAAAAGCCGGGCTGCTCACCCCGGATGCTGCCTTCCTCGCAGGTGACGGGTTAAAGGCCGTCTGCAAGGCTGTCGGCATCCCGCCTGTCCTGCACATGGGATCCTGTGTCGACTGTTCACGGATACTCGTCCTCCTCGCCGCACTTGGGAACACGCTTGGTGTTGGGATCCACCAGCTCCCGGTTGCAGGCGCAGCACCCGAGTGGTACTCCCAGAAGGCTGTTGCCATCGGTGCATACTTTGTCGCATCCGGTGTCTACACCGTCCTTGGACCCATGCCGAACATCACAGGCAGCCAGGCAGTCGTCGATCTGCTGACAACCGGGTTACATGATGTCGTGCATGCATCATTTGCAGTTGAACCCGATCCCGTGAAGGCAGCAGAGCTGATTATTGACCATATCGAAGAGAAGAGGAAGGCGCTTGGCATCTGAGAAGAGGAGAAGTCCCCGGAGAAGGCTCCAGAAAAGACAAACCGGACCCCTCCCCGGGATCCGGGTGATCGTCAGCGGAAAAGGCGGTGTCGGCAAGACCACCGTCACCGCTCTTCTCGCAGGCAGACTCGCAGAAGACGGAATCTCTGTCCTTGCAATTGATGCAGACCCACAGGAGGATCTCGCTCACCTGCTCGGACATTCAACAGACAATATCATCCCCATCACAAAGAACAGGGTATATATCGAGGAGAAAATCGGCAGGGGCGGGATCATCAATCTCAACCCTGATCTCTCGGATATTGCAGACCGCTGTGCTGTCCGGACAGATGATGGGATCTCCCTCCTCGTGATGGGAACAGTTGCTTCAGCTGGCGGCGGGTGCCTCTGCCCTGAGAACACCCTGGTCTCCCAGATCGTCCGCCAGGTGAAAGTGAGCGAGGGGGAGGCAGTTCTGATGGACACACCAGCAGGCCTCGAACACTTCGGCCGGGGTCTTGGCAGGGGGTTTTCAGACCTGATTTCTGTATCAGAACCTAACCGGAATGCACTCAGGACCGCATGCAGGACAGCGCACCTTGCATCGGAAATCGGCATTATGAACTGCAGGCTCGTCATCAACAAGGTCAGGGACGATGAAGAGTACCAAACAGCACTGGCAGTGCTTGGAGATGATCACCCTTTCTCTATAATCTACAGGATACCGTATTTTGACGGGCTTGCTTCATCAGAGTCGCTCCGGGCACTCACACAGTCTGCCGGCCCAGACGTTGCAGAGACCATTGCAGAGATTGCAGGCACACTGCTTGGGGAATAAGAAAAAAATGAGATTCAGACCAGGGTCGCGGACTCGATCCTGACCTCGGTCTTTGGTCGATCATGCCGATCAGTCTTTGTCTTGCCGATGTCATTGACAACTTCCATCCCCTCGACAACCTGGCCAAAGACCGGGTGTTTTGAGTCAAGATAGTTGTTGTTGACCAGGTTGATGAAGAACTGGCTGCCACCGGTATTTGGGCCTGCATTTGCCATGGCAAGTGTCCCCCGCATGTTCTTCCTTGTTGGAGAGAATTCGTCTTTGATGGTGTATCCCGGGCCTCCGGTGCCGGTGCCGGTCGGATCTCCGCCCTGGATCATAAAGCCTGCGATCACCCGGTGAAAGATAACGCCATTGTAGAAGCCTTTCCGGACAAGATCGGCAAAGTTTCCTGCGGTCACCGGCATGTCATCAAAGAGTTCGATGGTAATATCGCCCATCGTGGTCTTCAGGAGAACCTTCTGCCCTTTCTGCAGTTCAGTCATGCAGGATACGTTGGCTCCAGGGATCAATAATGGTTCTTACCCACAACTCTTTTTAAGGCAAAAAACAAGGGAGGCATATATGGTGCGGTTGATATGGTTCGCAGTAATTCTGGTTATCGCTTGTGTAGCCACCGCTCTCTGTACAGGAGTTGAGGACGGGGAAACAGAAACGCTTAACGAAGGCAGAATCTCGCTTCCGCAGCCTGATCTCACCGGAACGGCAACCCTTGAGGAAGCACTCCGGGAACGGAGATCGGTTCGATCCTATACAGATGACCCCCTGAAACCAACTGAACTCTCCATCCTCCTCTGGAGCATGCAGGGGATAACCGATCCCCGCGGATTCAGGACAGCGCCGTCTGCCGGTGCACTCTATCCCCTGGAAGTGACCGTGGCAGTCGGGAAGGTGGACGGGATCGCACCCGGAGCATACCGGTACCACCCTGATACGCATGATCTTGAGATGATCCATGACAGGGACATACGATCAGATCTGGCTGCTGCATCCCTTGGCCAGCAGATGCCAGCAGAAGCACCGGTAACATTTGTGATCTCAGGAATCTATGAGCGGACACGGGGGCGGTATGGAGACCGGGCAGAACGATATACCTGGATGGAGGCAGGCCATGTCTCCCAGAACTGTTACCTGGTTGCAGCATCACATGGGCTTGGGACAGTTGCTATCGGTGCTTTTGACGAAGCTGCCGTCCAGGAACTGATGGGGCTGCCAGGTGACGAGATCCCCCTCTACCTGATGCCTGTTGGGAGAATCTGATGAACTGGCGATATTTCATCACCCTTTTCTTCCTGGTTATCCTTTTCAGTACAGCTTCTGCTCTTGAAGGAGATGAGATCGAGGATATCATCGACCCGATACTGAATGCCGATCTGAGATCTCCTGGGATCTTTGGTGCGGTCGTTTCAGTTGTCATTGATGGCGAGATCGTCTTCATCCGTGGATATGGGACAGCCGATGTGGACGGAACATACCCGCTTGATCCGCATCAGACGCTTCTCCCAATCGGATCAGTCTCAAAACTCTTCACCTGGGAGGCACTCCACCTCCTTGCTGATGAGGGGAGGGTGGATTTTGAGTCTGATGTGAATACGTATCTGAACGAACCGATCATCAAAGAGACCTACCCTGAGCCGATCACCCTCCACCACCTGGTGACCCATACCGCAGGGCTTGACGAGGTGGCAAGCGGTATATTCACGCAGAACCCTGATGAGATCCTCCCTTCATTTGATGCATATGCCCGGATACAGCCGAATCGCGTCCGCCCTCCAGGCAGGATCGCCGCGTATTCAAATATCGGAGGATCACTTGGCGGAGCAGTCATAGAGGCAGTCTCAAAAGAGTCCTATGAAACATATGTGACACGTGAGATCCTTGAGCCTGCCAATATGAGGTCGACTGCGGTCAGCGAGCCAATGAATGAAGACCTTGCCCGGCATTCTCCGGGAACAGTTCTTACCGAAGGAATTCCCGTCTATTCGAGATACCCGCCATCCGGGGGGATTCATTCGACCGCATACGATATGGGCCTCTATATGATCCACCGGATGGAAGCAGGCAATGGTGCATACCAGCAGGCATTCACCCATGACGAGCGGCTCTCCGGCATCACCGCCGGGGGGTTCAATGAACGGCTTGTGAAAGGGAACCGGGTGCTCTGGCATGCAGGCGACGTCCCCGGCACCTCCACCCTCCTTGCAATCGTTCCGGACCAGGATATCGGCATCTACGTCTGCTATACCGGCACAGACGGTCCCGGAGAGCGGTTAAACCTCATGAACGCCTTTCTGATGAGCGTGCTTCCTGAAGAGGGGCGTGCTGAGGTACATGAGCCGGTTCCGGGACCAAAAGATGCATATGCCGGCAGATATCTCTCGTCCCGCACCCCGGCTGACGGGTTTGAGAGGATGGTGCTGATCCTTGGACGCGACGAGGTGTTCACCAGGGTTGTTGCAGACGGTGAAGAGATACTCATTGGTGCTGCCCGGTATAGCGAGATCGAGCCCGGCTATTTTGTCGGGAGAAACACCCATGATCGGCTGGTCTTTGCGGAGATTGATGGAGAAGAGTGGCTCTTCATGGACAGTCTCCCGACAATCGGGTGGAAGCGGGCACCCTTGTCCCTGGCTCCAGAACTCCACACCCTGCTCCTCCTCTTCTTCGGAGGGATCTTTCTCTCAGGCGCCGTGATCGGGGGAAAGCGGGTCAGGGAGACAGATGATCGGGAAACGAAGAAGACGCTCATCCTTATCACTGGTGTCGCAGGCAGCGCTATCCTCTTCCTGCTGCTCTTCTTCGGATCGATCCAGTTTTTCGGCCTCCTCTTCGGCACACCACCATTCTTTTCGGTGATACGCGCCATACCCATCCTGACAGCCGGAGCAACGGGTCTTTTGCTCCTGCACCTGCGACACCAGCGAGATGCTGCTGGCATGCTGATTGCGGGAGTCTCTATCCTCTTTTTGATCTGGCTGCATTTCTGGGGCATGCTGCTTCCCGTTTAGGATCAGATAAGCCACCAGCCTTTTTCCGTGAGAAGATACCGGACCGGCAGTTCCCCGGAACCACCCGGACAGCCGCAGCAGCCTGGACAGAGATCTGGAGATTCAGCATCATGGGTGCATCCGGAATCCCGTTGAAGGTAGCCCATATGCACCAACATCTCAAGCCGCTCATGCAGTTGTCCGGTTGTGATACCGAGGCTCGCAGCAAGCAGGGGGATGGCAACCCCTTCGTAAATTTTTTTTCGAGAGCTCGAGGAAACCGAAGAGAAGTGTCAGCCGGTTGACAAGAAGGACAAACCCGGCTGCAGGATCACCTGAGATCCCAAGGGAACTCAAAGGTTGCAATCCCCGGCAAGCCAGCCGCAATGAATGCAGCTATATATCTGGTGCAGGAGTTATAGTCCGGGTACTGAAGAGATAGAAGGTCACGCCTGCTGAGAGCAGAAGCGGAATCCAGAACGTGATCACCCGTGACAGTATTGCAATAGAGAATGCTTCAGGAAGGAGCAGGCCGCCTGAGACAAGGACAAGCACCATCGTCCCCTCAAATGTCACAAGACCTCCCGGGAGGAGCGGTACCATGCTGACAAGATAGGCGGTAAAGGTGGCGATGATGATGACAGGAATACTGATCTCATACCCAAGGAGAAGAGAGACGATATACACCTTGACCGGATAGAAGACCCAGACAACCAGTGCCAGCAGGAAGAGAGCAACATGTTTTTTTGAGTCCTTCAGAAGATGCCGCGACTCGTCTGCTGCTTCTCCAATGAACCCGGCTGCCCTGCGCCAGCAGGAAGAGAGTTTTGTGAAGACCGGAATGGAGCCTGTGGAAATCCCAGATACAGGAGTTCCCGGGCTGCCTGCATCTTTTCTCTGATACCGGAAGAAGAGCGGGAAGAGGAGTGTCAGCAGCAGGACTCCGGCAAAAGCAAGGTAGACAACCCCGGGAAGGGTTATGGAGGTGAATGCCAGTCCAAGCGTGACCAGGCTTATAGCCAGAAACGGGAGGAAATAGTAGAATTTACTGACGATGGCAACCGCTGCAAGTTCGCTGTATGAGAGGCCGGTCTCCTGTTTCATCAGGTAGATCTTCATCGTCTCCCCCCCGATCTTCACTGACGGCGTGATACTCTCGACAAAGACCCCGGCCATACTGATGAGAAAGACCGGGAAGAGCCGGACGCTGTCACTCTTCTGCCTGAGCAGGAAGAACCAGATATATGCCGTCAGCAGAAGCGTGAAGAGCTGGAGTGCGGTGAGCAGCACCAGTCCGGAGAGAGTCATCCTGCCTGCGATGGTCGATATTTCCTCTATTCCAATGGCATACAATGCAACCGTGATGATCAGAACACCAAGAGCCAAGAGATGTGTCCGCTTCAGTTTCATTTTTTTCAGATCACCATGAAGAAAGCGCCGGTATGTGCGATGAGGCCGCCAATGAAGAATGCAAGCACTGTCGTGATAACAAATGTCAGCAGTGCAAAGTACGCACCGAATTCACGGTACAGTATCGCCATCATCGCAATGCATGGAACATAATACAGGGCAACAACTGCCCCGACCACCAGCTGGAGAACCGAGAGATTCATGTCAAGCAGGGGAAGGACGGTTAATTCTCTCCTGAATATCCCAAGAAGAAGCGGTACAGCAGCCTCTTCCGGCAGCCGAAGCCAGCCTGTCACAAGCGGGCTCATGAAGGTGCCAAGCCTGGCCATCCAGCCTGTTTCATAGAGGATGGCAGCAACTGCAACACCTCCAACAACAGCCGGGACAGCTTCAACAAGATAGTGCCTGGTCTGCACCCACATCTTCTTCCCGATCATCCTGGCACGGGGCATCAGGAGATCGGGCATCTCCATAACCATCGGCATCGTTCTTCCCGGAATAAGACGGTTGAGGATGACGCCGGATGCAATCAGCGTCACAAACGAGAGAAAGGCGACAAATACAAGTGCAAGTGGTGATTGTGCTGCAAGAAGCGAGATGAATGCTCCCGTCTGGGCGATGCACGGAATACTGATCGAGGCCATCAGCGCAACCATCAGGCGGTTTTTCCGTGACGCGAGGGCACGGGTTGAGATGATCGCCGGGATACCGCACCCGTACCCGAGGAGGAGCGGGATGATTGAAGGCCCTGAGAGACCGATTTTTGTCAGAAGACCGTCCAGCATCACCCCAAGGCGCGGCAGGTAACCGCTGTCCTCAAGGATGCAGAGCGCAAGGTAGAACGAGAGCACATACGGCATGATCAGGGTCAGGGGCCATTCGATACCCTTGGTCAGGAAACCATAGTCTCCAACCAGGATATTCCGGAGAAGACCGGGATCAACCAGGGCATCCACGCCGGTAACAATCAGGGGGATGATGAAGTCACGGACAATCGGCAGGAGGATAAACTGGCGCAGACCCATACCAAGACCAAGCACGATTCCAAAGACCGAGGCCATCACCAGAAGAGCGATGAGAATACCCGGCCAGGGTCGCATCGAGGCATCTCCAATCCTGTCCCGAAGCCGTTCCTTTGAACCACCCCTCCGCTGTATCACCCTGTTTTTGATGGATTCGGCGAGTTCCCATGATGCGTCCTGTCGCCTGCCGGGTTCAGGCAGATCCCCGGAGAGGGCAGCTGAAATCCGATCCCGGAGTTCATCGACACCATCCCCGTCGAGTGCAATTGTTGTCAGGACAGGTACACCAAGTTCCTTGGAGAGTGCGTCTGAGTCGAGATGAAGGCCCCGCTCCCTGCAGAGATCCATCCTGTTGACGACAACGAGAGTCGGCAGTCCAAACTCAAGCACCTGGAGAGCAAGGAATATGCTGGACTCAAGATGTGACGCATCCAGGACACAGACGACAAGATCCGGTCTCTTTTCAAGAAAAGCAACCGCCACCTCCTCGGCTTCGTTGGAGGCTGTTAAGGTATAGGTTCCCGGGGTATCAACAATATGTGCCCGGATATCCCCAAACCGTGCAATACCTTCGGTATAATCAACGGTTGTGCCGGGATAATTGGCCATCCCCACATGGATTCCGCTTAACCTGTTGAAGATGACACTTTTACCGATATTTGGCGGACCGATGAGCAGTACCTGGCTTTCCCTGGCCTGGTTCGTCCGCCTGTGCTGATCCGGGTTAGCTCCGTTCATTCTTCAACATAGATTTCGCGTGCGAACTCACGGGCAAGAGCGATCCGCCGTCCTTCGACCTCAACCACAAGGGGGCCGCCAAAGGGATGGCGGCAGTGGATGGTTACCTCTTTACCCGGACGGAGGCCAAGAGGCGAGATAACAGGGTGGCTGGGCGCTTTGACCACCCTGACCGGCGTTTCAAGGTGATGATCGTCAAGGACAAGGCATTCCTCACATGAGCAGAGGGACCCGGGATGATCCACACAGTAATCACATGCGCAGCTCCTCTCGATGCAGACAGCCTCCTTCACCCGGTCTATTGGTATAGCATGGAAGGGGCCGTCATAGCCGAACTGCTCCGGTATAATCCGGGAGTAAAGAGATGCGAGTCTGCTATCACTTCGCGGGTTCCGATAGATGAG
This sequence comes from Methanocalculus natronophilus, assembly GCF_038751955.1. Classification (NCBI taxonomy): domain Archaea; kingdom Methanobacteriati; phylum Methanobacteriota; class Methanomicrobia; order Methanomicrobiales; family Methanocalculaceae; genus Methanocalculus; species Methanocalculus natronophilus. Next base: position 25,101 of record NZ_JBCEXH010000006.1, read on the forward strand.
TTTTGCTCCATTCCGCATATGCCCAAGGAGGTGAAGAACAACAGCCTCTTTCGGGCCGACATTGAGGGAGACCCAGACTGCATCATAATCAGAGGGATCGCAGTTCGCTCCATTCAGGCACTCAAACGTGACATCCGCATCCGGAGAGTGGTGCCTGACATAGCGCTCTGCAGCAAGAAGGGCAGACTGATCGCTGTCAATTGCGGTGACTGAGAAGCCCTTCTCTGCAAGATGAAGTGCGGTATAGGGGAGTGCACCGCACCCGACATGGAGGATACGTGATCCTTCCCTGAGATCGGCAAGCCCAATCTCGGAATCAACGACACTGCTGTAGAGCCGCGCTGCATAGAGATGCCCAATACCCGGCCACCTGCTTAAGAAGGACTCAATGCTCTTTGTCAGTCTGCCAATCCGGGGAAATGATCTGATCGTGTGCTTCAGAGCAAAGGTCTGTTCAACATTATTCATGTGTTCTGCCTCCTGTTGCTCCCCATGTAGAGGAGAGATTTATTGAAAGTCTTCATATTCTGATCTATCCAGGCATCAAACCGGACGCTCTCCGGAAGGGCGTCATACCTGTTTTTGAAGGAAGGACTCGGACTCCTGAAGACATACCGGGATGTATCGCCCCCGGTCTCCCGGAGTTTTTTGAGTATCTCCTCCTTGGGATTTGCCTGGAGTGCGACAATTGCGGCGTCAAATCCCGTTGGAATATCCAGTGCCGCATCGGCGAGGACAATGTTGATGCTATCCTGGAGATGCAGCCGGCTGATACAGTCCCGTGCACATCTCACTGCAGCCGGATCACAGTCAAGAGCTGTCACCTTCACACCCGCCTGCCTCGCAAGATGAATCGCTGTGAATGGAACGGAACCACACCCGATATTCAGCACATGCTCGCCGCTTCTGATACCTGCAAGTGTGATCTCTTTTGCGACAACATCGCGGTAGGGGTGGGAGTACAGCTCGGAGACTGCCACACTCCTGCTTGCGATCTTCTCAAGTGCAATTGTTATCCGTGCCACAAGTGATCGGTATCTCTGGCTGTCTCCCCCACGCTGCGGTATATGGGAGTACGGTGAATATGCATACTGCTGATCGACTGACCCGGACTGCTTCATTACCATAGATATATCTTGTTTGGTTTGAATAAACACAATTCGAACATTATTCGGATGAGGAGATCGGGATCGAAACTCTTTCGGTTTTGTACGCGATACCCGAAGTTTTTTGATAGGGTTTCAGGAAGTTTGTGAGCCTGATCATTCCTCCCCTTTCATACCACCAGGGAAGGGGAGAGCTGCACCAATTGCCGGATCATGCCTCCTGATCCCCTCAATACCCAGCACCTCCCAGATGACCGCCTCAACAACAAGATATACCCTGCAGTCTGTCCTGAGGCATCCGGTGAGCGTGTCACGGCCCCGGCCGACAGTGGCATGGAGATGAAGGGACGGGCCATCCTCACCGGGGTAGATGGTGGCGGTGCCAAGGCACTCCCACCCGCCATCAATTGTTTCATGGTGAGGTACCGGAGGGATGACTGCGTCTTCAGGGCCCGTGACAAGTCCTGCGGAGTGGAGTGCACCAAGGAATGAGAGTACCCCATGGCTGATCTGCTGATCCCGTATGAATGAGCGGGCTGTTTCGATGAGATCCTCGCCTTCATCAAACCTGATGAAGAAGACCCGGCCGACTCTGCCTTCCGAATACTGCATACGGGGAATATGTGCTGTTCATGGATGTTATGGTTTTTGAAAAGACCGATCAATAGTGGTAAAAACCCCTGCGTCACTACCGGATCATAATGGATTTAAAAGATTCGATCCATCCGCTTGGCCCAACCGAGATCGCCATGCGTATGAGAGAGATCGAGATGTATACCGGGAGTTTGTCACCATTTCAGAAGGTGCTCCTTGGAACGGACGGCTCAGTCACCCATCTTCTGTCGCTTGCAACCGAGTCGAATGTGGGGGTGAAGACCCGGCTCCAGGAGGTACTCAGTGCAGATCGTGAGGTATCACGCCTGCTAGCAATTCGCGAGGGTGATTCCGTCAATCACCGGATTGTTGATCTCGGTGAAGGGAAAGGAGGACGGCCACTCATCTATGCCATCTCCTATACCCCGATAGACCGGCTTGCATCAGGGATGAAAACTGATATGATGAAAGCCGATATTCCTATCGGAATAATTCTCAAAAAACACAAAATTGAGTCGCGCCGGGAGATCCTGACTATCGATTCGTATCCGGCAGACGAGCATCTTGCGGATGTCTTTGGCATTCTCCCCGGAGAGCCGCTCTTTGCACGGCGGTACCGGATCATCCATAAAGACGAGCCCCTGATGGTGATCACCGAGATCTTTCCATCCGGTACTTTTGCTGATACGAAAAGAGTCATCGTGGATGCCCCATCCCGCATACACCTTGGGTTGATCGACCTCAACGGGAGCCTGGGACGCGTTGACGGGGGGATCGGGATCACGCTTGACCGGCCGCATATCCTTGTTGAGGCGCGGGCAGCTGACCGGGTATCTGTGCATGGTGGCGATGAAGAGAGCAGGCAGCGTGCAGCAGAGGCAGCAGATGCTGTGATGAATGCCTTTGGACTTACCGGCGGTGCCGGAATCATCCTGCATACCCTCCTCCCACGGCATGCAGGTCTTGGCAGCGGAACACAGATTGCACTGGCAGCAGCAAAGGCCGTGGCAGAACTCTTCGGGAGAGAGGCAACACCACTGGAACTTGCCAGGATCACCGGCCGTGGGGGGACATCCGGGATCGGAACGGCTGCTTTTGATGCGGGAGGGTTCATCATTGACGGAGGCCACCGGTTTGGATCTGATCAGGAGAAGACAGATTTCAGGCCTTCCTCTGCCTCACGCGGGGTGACGCCTGCACCGGTCACGATCCGTCATCCCTTCCCGGAAGACTGGGGGATCCTGCTTGTTACGCCGGATACGGTACCCGGTGCCTCAGAGAAGGCCGAGGTGGATATCTTCTCGGAATACTGCCCGGTACCGCGTGCAGAGGTGCAGGAGATCTGCCATCTCGTGATGATGCAGATGCTCCCGGCTCTTGTCGAAGGCGATATGCATGAATTCGGACGCGTGGTGAACCGGCTCCAGGAGATCGGGTTCAAGCGGCACGAAGTGGAGCTTCAGCCGGATAACGTCCGGAACCTCCCCACCCTGCTCTGTGAGGCTGGTGCATACGGGGCCGGGCTCTCCTCGTTTGGCCCGACGGTCTTTGCAATCATCCGGAAAGGCGATACCAGGGTCGCTGAAGCTGCACGAAGGGCGCTTGCGGGTATAGGCGGCACGGTTGAGGAGGTATCGGCAAGGAACTGCGGGGCAGTTGTGAGGAGGGGATAATCAGGGTAATGATCATCATCGGCCACCGGGGAGCCCGTGCTCTCTGCCCTGAGAATACCATTGCCGCACTCCTCGAGGGGAGCAGGTATGCAGATTATGTCGAGATAGATGTACGGATCAGCCGGGATTCCGTGCCGGTTGTGATCCACGATCCGACGCTGGACCGGACAACCAATGGAACCGGCTTTGTCCGGGATTATACCCTTACTGAGCTGAAGAGGCTCGATGCAGGGGAGGGAGAGCCGATACCAACACTCGCCGAGGTGCTTGCCCTTGATACCGGCGGATGCGGGCTTGTAATCGAGCTGAAGGAGGGGGGCTACGAGGAGCAGGTTGCGGCGATGGTTCGGGAGGCGGGGCTTTCCAGGTTGCTTATCGCCTCCTTTGATGCCGACTGCCTCCGCCGGATCGCTCCCCTCCTCCCGGATGTAGGGATTGGGTATATCTTCCGCTCTCCCGGTGCTGATCCGGTATGGGTGGCGGAAGCTATCCCGGCATCATATATCCTTCCGCAGTTTATGGACGTAACAGAGGAGCGTATGGATTCCGCAGGGAACGCTGATCTCAAAGTGATTGCATGGACACTCAATTCGGAAGAGGAGTTCGAAAAAGCCTCCAAAATCGGAGTGTACGGAGTTGTAACCGATGATCCGCATTCGGCACGGGCATTCTTTGGCTCTTTCAGGAGTGCAGGAGATGCAGAAGAGGCACCATCTGATTCATAGCAGCGATACCGGCAGGAAAAACAGATATCCGGAGTAAGGCAATAGAGATCCTATGCGAACAGCGATCCTTTCGGCAGCGGCAGTTCTTCTCATGCTGCTTGCCGTATCCGGATGCGCCAGCCAGGGTGAATCCATGGAGAGCTCTCCGGCTCAAGCGCTCCAGACAATTTCAGCAGGAGATGCGATTCTGCTGATCAGCCTTGATCCAACCCTTACCATTATTGATGTACGGACAGCTGGCGAGTATGCTGCCGGGCATATCCCCGGTGCAGTGAATATCGATATCTCCTCATCATTTACTGAAGGATTGGGGAAGCTCGATCGAGATGGAACGTACCTCATCTACTGTGCAGCTGGAGGAAAGAGCAGTTCTGCACTCCGGATTATGGAAGAGGAGGGGTTTATGAACGTCTATAATATCAGGAGAGGGATCTCCGCCTGGGAGATGGCAGGGGGAGCCATTGTCAGGTGAAGGGATCGATCATGTTCTTCTGAGCAGATCTGAGAAGACAGCCAGATACCGTGAGGCGGTCAATCCGATGTTAACCGGATCAAGCCTTGCCGCCTCTTTCATTGATGTTTCTGCCTCCTCCACCAATCCAAGCGTGTGAAGCACAATACTTCGATAGAACCACGTATTTGCATTCTCCGGATTATGAGACAGGGCGGCGTCAAAGGATTCAAGCGCTTTAACATACTGGTGAGAATCCATCAATGCCCGTCCATGAAAGTGCCAGGTATATCCACTCTCCGGATCTATTGAGAGATTTTGCTCAAGAAGAGGGAGGGCTTCAGCAGGTCGTTTCAATTCCACCAGCGCCGCACCCATGACATTCTGGAAATTCAGATCCCACGGCCATCTCTTCCGCCCCTCATCTGCCGCCCTGAGCGCCTCATCGAACCGCCGGGCTTGTTTCAGGGAATCACACCAGAGAAGATATTCTCTTTTTGAGTTCCGTAGATCCGGATCGGTTTTTGGTGCAGAATCAGGAGAATCCTTTGGTTTCCTCAGCCTTTCCCGTGCAGTTCGAAGTGCAGGATGATGTTGATCAATCTCCTCTGCCTTTGCAATCGAGGCGGCTGCTTCCCCGCTCCTGCCCATCTCATGGAGGAGTACACCACGGCCAATCCAGGCAGCCGCATCAAGCGGATGAATCTGAATTGAGCGGTCAAATGACTCCAGAGCCTCCTGATCACGCTTGAGACAGGTAAGAGTGGCTGCATGCTTCATCCAGAAACCTGCATGATCCGGTCTCTTCTTCAGGATTTCAGTATAAATATGAAGTACCTCTTCATATTTTCCCGTATTAAGAGCTATTTCTCCCCGTTTGATCATTTTCTGAAGCGCCTTTGGATTGATAGGAACACCTCCGAAGATTCCTGTTATGATTGGTACCAGATTCTTATGATAATACGCCCTTCCCAGTCTTATGATTCCACACCCAAACACCGTCGGGATGACCAACAGAAGAAACAATTTTGATCTCTGCCATCATTGGAATCGTTGATGCCACCTGGAATACAAAAACAACGGTGATATTAATGAGCCAGAAGAGTTGGAAACTACAATCAGTTCTTGCCCTGATTCTGCTATCCGCGATCCTGGGCATATCCGCAACAGCTACTGCCTCCATGTCGGGGTCACTTCAGTCAACTGCAAAGGGCGACAGCGTCTTCATCGAAGGCTATGCCTATGGGAGCCCGGATGCTGGTGTTGCAATCTGGATCTTCGGGCGGAACTTTTACCTGCGGGACACGCAGCATGTTGAAGCCGATGCATACTTCTCATACGAACTCACGGGTTCAGAGACCCTGACGATGGCGCCGGGGCAGTATTTCGTTGTCGTCCAGCACCCGATGAGAACAAACAGGTTCGATGTCATCGAAGATACCACAACGACACCCGGAACAACCTATGTACGGATGAGAGGAACTGTTGGGACAGCCGGCACCGGAGTCTTCACAGCGGAAGGACCCGGCCGGCTCCAGGGAACTGACGCCGCAGAGGCGCTCGTTCGCCTTCTGGACAATCCAAATATCGACGATACCTACATGAGATTGTCGTTTATTCTCGAGGAACCCTGGATCACAATCGACCCGATAGATGAGATATACACCGCGGAGAGGTTTATCATCACAGGTCAGACGAACCTGGCTGCCGGAAGCGATCTCATTGTCGAGATTTCCGGAGCAAAGTTCGGGCCAATGCCAAAGGCAGTCAGAAATCAGGTTCCAGATCCAATTCCGGGAACAGCAGGCGTGGTAACGGTGATCCCAGGAGACGCGTTCCAACAGAGGTTCTTCTTTGAGATCGATTACGGCACCCTCCCCCCTGACGACTACACGGTGAGCGTTGAGTCGGTGAAGACGGGGCATAGTGCCACTGCCACCTTCACCGTCATCGAAGAGATGCCAAAGGCGCCGGAGCCGCCCGTGGCGACGCCAGCACCAACGCCTGCCATTCCAAAGCCAGAGACTCCTGCACCAAAACCAGAGAAGACCCCGCTCCTCTATGCAAGCTTCGCAGCTCTCTTTGTTGTGGCGGTGTTTGGATGGATGCGGCGGTAAAGTGACGTGTGAGAGCTAGTCAAAAAGAGATGGATAACACCTGTTCCGGAGGTTTCCTGCCCGGCAACCATCTTTTGACTATCAAAAACAAGTACGTGAGGAACCAACAGATTCAGCATCTCGCTGAAATGCAAAACAGAAAACATGGAGAAAAACATGGACCCGTCGTGATTCGAACACGAGATCTTCGCCGTGTGAAGGCGACGTCATAACCAGCTAGACCACGGGTCCGGGTGCACTGATTCTATGCTTATTCTATTCTTCATTCTCGGAGATAAGGCTTTTCAAAAGGAAAGAACCGGGTGAAAGGCAGATATGAATAAAAATAGTGAGTATTCAGGGCCCGCCAACCGGCGTATACTCTCCCGTCACCTCGCTCAGGTATACACCCGACCCAAGCCACCACTCATCATTCACCGGGAGGACATAGCCTATTTTCAGCTCCTCGCGGTTCCCTTCATCAGGGTTTGGCCAGATAAAGACAACAAAACCGCCGCCCTCCCCTGCTGCCTCTGCGAGAGACTGGATCACCGTCATGCCATAGATGCATTCCCTGCCGCTGAGATCCATCCCGATTTTTGCAGCCAGGTGCGGATGCCCGATCAGTGTCCCGTCATACCGGTAGGCATAGAGATAATGGCCCTGTTCATTCACAAACCTCCCGTTGAGATCCGATATCTCAGTAAGGGCCGCCTCATCCCCCTCTGATAGAGCATAGAGGGCCCCGTCCTCAACCAGCGCAATCATCCCGGAGACAACCGGGGGGTGCGGCTCATGAGGACTGAGGTCAGTGAGGGCAACACCGGATCCGATCCACCAGCCCTCGCCTGCCGGGAGGACATACCCAAGCTTCGGCTCATAGGTTTCATATGCCGCCTCATCGATCCCGGCCTCTGAGGGGCGCGGATAGAGATAGGTGATGAATCCCCCGCCTGCAAGGGCAACGTCCCGGCCTATCCGGATCACCGGCAGGCCCCGGCTGTCTCTCCAGTCGGATCGGTTAAGCCCGACACTCCGGGTTTCATAGGGATGGGCAAGCAGGATGCAGTCATCATCATAGGCATAAACATACCAGCCGCCATAGGAAAACGCACCATCAGGATCACCAAATACAGCCAGAGCCTCTTCTTTTCCGGCATCTGCCGCATATGATACGGCATCCTGCATATATGACTCAAGTGACGAAATCGTCATGGTCGCATACTGCCCCTCCCCGGATGGACAAACAGAATCAACAGAGACAAAATCATCCGGTACCGGCTCCTCTTCAGCAACACACCCGGCACAGGCAAGCAGCAGCACCAGGAAGAGACCAACAATCCAGTATTTCATTATAGTTGTTCATTGGGAGAAGATGCCAAAAAGATAACGTTTGTGAAAATAGGGAAGAAAAGTGCATCGACCGGGAATTGAACCCGGGCTATTGGCTTGGAAGGCCAAAGTCATACCACTAGACCATCGATGCAATGCGTCATTTATATTGATGCTGAAGAGATTTAAGGATTGTGTAACGAGCGTTCACTGCTTCTGTTTCTTCGGAAAAAAAAAGGAAGGTTGTTACCATCCTCCCCGAATCTCCTGGTTCACCTTTTCCAGGTTTTCGATCCGCTTCTCAAGCGGGGGGTGGGTTGAGAAGAGCTCCATCAGGGACTGGCCGGAGAGCGCAGGGATGATGAAGAACGCATTTGCACCTTCAACCTCCTGTTTCTTCGCCGGTGGAACAGCCTCCATTCTGCTGCTGATCTTCATAAGGGCATTGGAGAGAGCCTGCGGATTATTGGTGATATATGCAGAGCCCCGATCTGCTGCAAACTCGCGGTACCTTGAGAGCATCCGGATGAGCAGGGTTGCCGCAACCCAGACCAGGATCGCAACAATCCAGGCAATGATCCAGGGATTGCCTTCCCGCCTGTCAAAAAGCGAGGCAAAGAGTGCGTTCTGGATGATCAGTGCCGCAACCATCGCAAGGAAACTTGCAATCGTCAGCGTCATCACATCACGGTTCTTGATATGGGCAAGCTCATGGGCAACAACAGCCTCAAGCTCATCCTTTGTCAGAAGCCGCATGATCGAGTCGGTCACAGCCACAACGCCCTTTTTAGGACTTCTGCCGGTTGCAAATGCATTTGGAACCGGAGACTGCATAATTGCCACACGAGGCTTTGGCATATCAGCAGTGGCACAGAGCCGCTCAACCATCCGGTGCAGCTCGGGATACTCATCTTCCTCAACAACCCGTGCACCAGTACTCATCAGCACAAGCTTATCTGAGAAATAATACTGGCTGAATGCCATCACAAAAGCAATTCCTATCAGAAGCTGGAGTGACAGCCCCAGTACAGCACCCAGTACCGTGAGGAAGACGAGGTAGACAAGGAGCAGTAAAAACCACGTTATCATAACCCTCGTCGTGAGGCCAAAGTCGCGCTTCCATTTCATACCCTTTATTTTTCATCTTTGGTAAGATAATACCTGCGAACAGGATCACCATCTGAAGAGAATATTAGTAATACCAGCACACCTATATCGAGTGAGGAATCAGATGAAACTCGATGAAGTGACAATCAGCAGGGCAATTGTCGAGACACACGCACGAATCTTCTCAGAATATCTCGATCTTGACATTGCCATTGTCGGTGGAGGACCATCAGGACTGACATGCGCAGCACTTGCAGCAGAAGATGGACTGCGTGTTGGGATCATCGAGAAGAAACTGTCTGTCGGCGGAGGGATGTGGGGAGGAGGGATGACCTTCCCGCGTATCGTCGTCCAGGAAGAGGCCCGCCGTCTCCTTGACAGATTTGCCATATCCTACGAGGAATACCGTTTAGGATACTACGTCGCCAGCTCAGTTGAATCAGTTGCAAAACTGACTGCTGCTGCCTGTGACGCAGGAGCAGAATTTTTCAACCTTACTTCAGTCGAAGATGTCGTAATCAAGGAAGATGGCAGGGTCAGCGGCCTTGTCATCTCGGGAACACCAGTTGAGATGAGCAGGCTCCATGTCGACCCCCTGACGCTTGCAGCAAAAGTAACCATCGATGCAACCGGCCACGATGCAGTCGTTGCCCATTGTGTCAGGAAGAAGGGAGGAGACCTGGTAATCCAGGGCGAGAGCTTCATGTGGGCTGAACGTGCAGAGACAAATATCATCAGCCACACCCGCGAGATATTCCCAGGACTCATCGCCTGTGGAATGGCAGCAAATGCGGTCGCCGGAGAGGCCCGGATGGGCCCGGTATTCGGAGGGATGCTCCTCTCGGGCGAACGGGCAGCAGAACTTGCCAGGGAACAGCTTGGATGGATGTGAGGGAGGAATGGGGCAATGGAATCTCCGGACCAGGACAATGCAGAGGCGCTTGCCGATATCGCCTTTGGGATCTTCACCATCTATTTTGGAAAGGTAATGGAAGAGGCAGACACGCCGGTCTTCCAGCTGCTCCAATCAGAACCCCAGCTTGTAGAGGCCTGCAGGAAGACGTTTGCGCGTTTTCAGGACGAATATCCGCCTCTGGCAGATGCACTCCTCTCGACAGTCGGCGGGTGTGATGAGATCTGCTGCCTCTACCAGCTTGGTGAGGGCATACTCCCATCGGAGACACACAGAATGCACTGGATCATCCAGGACGCACCCGGAGTCGATCCCGAGTCTGTCAATGCAGAAGATGCAGGCAAATGGCTGATATTTCTCCCGCGAGATACGGCAGATGATATCTGGATATCAGTCAGGGATGAAACCTGGGCAGGAAATCTTGGAATCTCTGCGAAAGTAAGCACAGTCAAGGAAAATCCCGAATCAAGAGACGAGCGGCTTGTCATCTATGTCTATACCAGCGACTGGCAGGATGTTGATGAGGTGATGCGTGTCCGTGAGCGCCTCAGGGATTTTGGGATCACTGATCGTATCGGATATAAACGAAATATCGAAACCTTCGCAGGGGAGTACAGCTCCGCTGGAAAAAGAGTCACATATTACAACGCATAAAAAATAAAAACGAACGGAAAAGGACTATGCCTTCCGTTCCTTGTTCTTTGTTCTGAGCTGGTTTGAACCACATTTCCGGCAGGTTTTTGCGCGGATTGCGTTACGGGCATTGCATTTCATGCAGACCTTGACATTGAGAAGTCGTGCTTCAGCTTCTGGAAACCGTGCCATAGTAAACACCAAGAGATATGCGTTCTTATAAGTGGACGTTTTAACGTCTTAACCATTGTTGTATTCAGTCGCCACGGGAGACGAACCAGTCGCGGAAGAGAGCAAGGGCTTTTCCCCTGTGCGATACGGCGCTTTTTTCTGAAAGCGGCAATTCGGCGAGTGTTCGTGTATCAAATAAGAAGATTGGGTCGTACCCAAATCCTCCCAAACCTCGCGGCGCGCCGGTAATAATCCCGTCAATCCTGCCAGTGAAGACTTCAATCCCCTCGGGAGAAGCATAGGCAATCGCAGTCTCAAAGTACGCAGATCGATCTGCCTCCCCTTCAAGAAGCTTCAGGATACCGCCGTTCCCAATCGTCTTCATACAGTATGCCGCACAGGTGCCGGGAAACCCGTTGAGCGCAGGAACAAAGAAACCGGTATCATCCACAATTAAAGGCCGCCGCAACAGGTTCCATGCAGTTTCAGCTTTTGCACGGGCAACGGATCTGACATCATCATGCCTGAGTTCGGGGATCTCACAATCAACCTGCTCGATCTGCGCGATACCTGAGAAGAATGAGGCGACTTCATCAACCTTGTGAGGATTGCCTGTCACAACGGTGATCTTCAGAGATAGCGCCCCCGGAGTTCGATCTCATGCTCCCGGACAATGACATCATCGGCACCCTCAAACGTCTCCCGGTATCCTTTCATAAACGCCTCTTTCAGAACAGGGGCATCCTCCCTTGTACTTTCGAGTGTCTGGAAGAAGACATGGAGATCAACACCCCGCGCCTCGATCTCAGACGTCACATGGCCAAGGCCGAAATCGATTGGGACAACATCGCCATCTCTTTCGATCATGTTGCTCGTGGTCAGATCACCATGGACGATTCCACCAGTATGAAGCTTCCCGACCATCCTGCCAGCCTCTTCGGCTAGATCAGGGTCAAGCGTATACTTCAGGACAGATCCATTAATCTCCTCCATCACGATCGTATCAGAGGTCAGATCCCTGATCACCGGCGTAGGTACACCGGCACGCCGGGCAGAGACAAGAATCCGCGCCTCTGCCCGGGTGCGCTCGCGGATAAGTTCAGCATCAAGCTGTGGATGGCGGTACCCCTTCTTCAGGCGCCGCTTCCATGCATTCCCTGACGAGAGCGTTACCTGAGCCTCAGCACCCCGAAGGCCAATATCCAGGGCCTCTGCATCAAATACGGATCCGGTATCGCTTCGCCAGGTCACCTCAACCTGATCTGATCGATAGACCGGGTTGACGCATGAGTCCGAAACCGGGATCGTCTGGCCGCTTTCAAGCATGATCCTGCCGGTATAGGCGATCATGGCACCATTGTCGCCCATATAGAGACGCTCAGGCACAGCAAACGATGCGCCCCGCTCCCTGCACATCTGCGCAAGCATCTCCTGCATCCGTGCATTCACCCCGACACCGCCAACCAGGATCACCTCGTTCTTTCCGGTATGGGCAAGAGCCCGCTCTGTCACCTCGACACACATGGCAAACGCCGTCTCCTGGAGACTGCAGCAGACATCCGGCAACGGGGCATCTGCATCCCTTGCAGCAGACACAAGCCCTGAAAACGCGAGATCCATTCCTTTCACCGTGTAGGGAAGCGGGAAGTACGAGCCCTTTTTTGCCAGGTCTTCGACAACCGGCCCGCCGGGATGGGGAAGAGCATGGTGGCGGGCAAACTTGTCAAGCGCATTGCCGATCCCGATATCCAGCGTCTCGCCAAATATCCGGTATCTGCCATTTAAATAACCGAGAACCTGAGTATTTGCACCACTCGCATAGAGTACAATCGGATCAGTAAACCCCGTTTTAAACCTGCCGATCTCGATATGGGCAACACAGTGGTTGACCCCGACAAGAGGCACTCCAAGACCAAGCGCAAGCGAGCGGGCAGCAGTTGCAACCGTTCTGAGGCAGGGTCCAAGGCCCGGGCCCTGTGAGAAGGCAACAGCTGAGATATCATCAGCTTCTGCAAGCGCAGCGCCGATCACATCCTTCATCACAGCCGCATGGTGCTGGGCAGCCTCACGGGGATGAATACCACCATGTGGCGGAGAATAGGCAGAGGACGATATTGTTACCAGATCGTCATCAAAAACAGCGGCACTGAGGTTCCATGCAGTCCCCTCAATTCCCAGTACCTGCCCGATACGAGGCATAGAGAAAAATTATTTGTTAAATTCCGTGAAACCGCACTTTCCACACGAGACACGATCGGAATGGTTCGCAAGGAAGACACCCGGTCCGCAGCGCGGGCAATGCCGTTTCTCTGCTACCGCAGACTCACCATCCACTTTATAGTGTTTATAACGGCCGCCTGCCATACTCACTCCTCCGCTTCTGCTTTCGGCTGACCGCGTGAGAGGAGGAAATCGCGTTCTGTCCGGGTGCGGGCTTCTGCTGTATCATAGATACGGGCAAGACCCTTCCCTGTCCGGGAACCATACTGCATATTGACTGAGTCAAGTACAATCAGGTCCTCCCGGGCATTCTGAAGGGCTCCAAGCTTTCCGGTGATCTGCATTCTTGACGGGGTTGCGCCATCAAACGTCAGGGTAAACTCCAACTCATTCCTCAGCAGGAGTTCATTTCTTGTATTGGCTGTGATGTTAATCTCCATCAATATCCCAGAATTATTCTCCTGATACTTATTTAATACTGGCGTTCTCCCGGGTAAAATACGAGAGAAGAATAGTTGCCTCCTTGCGGGCAGACTCATCAATCTTCCTCATAACAACACCTTCACCGGGCTGGCCATAGAGGACAAGTGCTCCGTCAGGCGATGCGATGACAAGAGGAATAACCGCGAGATCTTCTTCGCCATCCACAAAGACGAGTGCAGGAGGATTGGCAATTGCCTCATGAAGCCCCCTGACCAGATCATCGGTGATGGTACCTGCCGGGTTTGTCACCCTGATGTACCGGGCGCCTGCATAGAGAGGGGTCTTGAGAAATGGTGAGCGCATAGAGTAGCCATCGATGACGACGATGTCAGGATAGATACCGCGCGAGAAGAGTGAGTCTGTGACCACATCACCTACGGTATAGACGACGTTTCCGGCAAGGTATGGAATCACCTGGGAGATATCAGAAAAGAGTGTGCCAAAGGGCTTTCTCAGGAAGTCGCGGCATTCATCCTGGAGGCGGAGCATCAGCGGACCTTCAGAGCATACCTTCCGGGAAGGTCTATATTCATCTTTTCTGCTATCGCGGAATGTTTTGGATCGATGATAACCAGATACCCCTGCCAGTCTGTGGAGAGGTTTGCATCCCCACAGACAACGCACGCCTCCTTATCTGACTCAAGCACCCTGTGGCATTGCCTGCAGACCTGATCCTGCTTCTTACGCGCTGGCATGGCCACCTTTCTCCGAGGAAAGTTTCGCATCTTCATCGGCAAGCCACGATGCGGTTCCAAGCCCTGCCTGCCTCATTGTCAGACCAATCTTGCTCTCACGCGGCTCACGCTCATTTAATGAGAGAGAGACGATCCGCGCCCTGACACTATCTCCAACACCGATTGTCCTCTCAGACTGCTGGCAGACCAGGCGGGAGTTCTTCTCGTCATGATTGATGAAGTCATCTGATATCTGGCTCACATGCAGCATTGCATCAATTGGGCCAAGGCTGACGAACGCTCCAAATCCTGTCGTCTCAACAACAAGCCCCTCAATGACCTCCTGGAGAGCAAGGCGAAGCGCCAGGGCTTCAAACGTGACATCATAGTACACCGCCCCATCCCCGGGGATAATCTCGCCTTCCCCAATCTCGTCAATTGCGGTAACGACAATGAAGATCCCGATCTCCTTATCAATGCTCCCTTCGAGCTGTTCCTGGAGAACATCAAGGAGAACAACCCTGAGATCCTCACCAAGACGGTGGGCGGGAACCCGGACCTTATCGGCTAATTTCAGTTTATAATACATATCTCACACCTATTTTCTGATGAGTTCCAATCGTTTCTGATTTCTTAATACTATCACAGGCAACCCTTTCTGAAGGAGGGCCTCTTTTAATTTCCGATCATTTGTCAGGACATGAGCAGAAAGGGCTTCTGCCTGAATGGCAACGATCTCATCAACCGGGAGATTTGGATTCCCGGGAGGAAGAGTCCTGCACCCTGATGCAAGCGTCAGGCCAAATCGTGCTGCCGCAGCCGATTTCCCCCGACCCTGTGCAAGCGCCCTCAGTTCATGCACCACTTCAGCCGGCACAACCGGCTCATAGGTGCCATAGATCTCCTGCAGGCCGGCGAAGATATCCACACCGGACCGTTGGGGGATCAGGAGCGCATTGGTGTCCAGGAGAACAACTACTCGGTCAGAACCCCCATTCCGATCAGCCGCCATCGACCGCCAACCTGCCTTGATATTGCGATACGGGATCCAATTTCTGCACAAACCGGGCGTTTCAGGACGACATCGACGATATTCTTCCTGGTTCCGGTAACCACACCGACTGTGACAGCAGTCCCCACAGAGAGCATAAGCGGCTCTTTGTGCTTCAGTGGCTCAATCAGCTGCTCAGATGTTGCACCAACGACACGCTCCATCAGGGTGACGTCAAACTTCATCGTATCCCATACCGGCGGTAGTTTTCCGGGATGGCCTGCCACCTGGCCGACGAGCGTATCGCTTTTGGTGATAGCAGGATCAAGTTTTGTGCCAAGACCCGTGAGACCACCCGGTGTTGCCAGGGTGATCTTCTTTGCACCCATGTGCATGGAGCTGATCTTTGTCTGTATAGGCTCCCATTTCGTCTTATTTTCGATGATTTGCTGCCTTCCGGGACGAATCTCGATCTCCTCACCATCACGGAGCAACCCGCGGATCAGCGACCCGCCGATCACCCCTCCACGGATATCACGCCAGCTGGCGGCCGGCTTGTTGATATCAAAGGAGCGCGCAATCAGGAGAACCGGTGGAACATCGGGATCACGATCGATCTCGGGGATCGTCTCATCAAGTGCACCAACCAGTGCCGGGAAGTTGATCCCTTTCTGTGCTGAAACCGGTATGATGGGTGCATTCTCGGCAACCGTCCCTTTCACAAATTTTTTAATCTGCTTATAATTCTCAAGTGCAGCAGCCTGGGTAACAACATCGATTTTGTTCTGGACGATAACTATCCGGGTTATCCCGGTTAATTCAAGCGCCATAAGATGCTCTTTCGTCTGTGGTTGTGGACATGGCTCGTTTGCTGCAATGACAAGCATCGCACCGTCCATGATCGCAGAGCCGGAGAGCATCGTCGCCATCAGGGTTTCGTGACCGGGGGCGTCCACAAAAGAGACCGATCGAAACGGCTCGGTCTTCCCATTACAGACCGGACAATCCGGAAATGTGGATAGCGCATCAGATCCGGTACACGATGGACACCGGTAAAAGGTTACATCCGCATACCCCAGACGGATCGAGATCCCCCGTTTCAACTCTTCACTGTGGCGATCCGTCCAGGTGCCGGTAACCCCTGAGACAAGCGTCGTTTTTCCGTGGTCGACGTGACCGACGACGCCTATATTGACACTTGGTATTGTAGGATCATGCAAAGAAACTCAAACCTCCATAGCCTATATAATCGTTCTTCTCATAGATAATATCTCAGGGTAGCGGAACGATCAGGATACGATCAGGCACCCCCGTTTTTGGAAGGAGTTGAGACCGGCAACACCCCAGAGGACATATGGAGTATGTCAGAACATGAACAATTATTCCGAAATAGTAATATCATAGTGCGAATCAGATACAGTAGGAAATGATATGACCGGAGAATCAGAGTTATCACGAATTGGCATCTCACTCCCGAAGAATCTGCTTGACAAATTTGATGATATCATCGGTATGCGCGGGTACTCATCACGTTCCGAGGGTATCAGGGATGCGATCCGCAGCTACATCACATACTACCAGTGGATGAGTGATGTGAAGGGAGATCGCCAGGGTGTTATTACGATGGTATATGATCACGAACACCGCGGCCTCATCCAGACACTGACAGAGATCCAGCACGACTATATGTCCCTTATCCAGGCATCACTCCATTCCCATGTCACCCATGACCGGTGCCTTGAGGTGATACTGGTGAGAGGGGATGGTAATGACATCAAGGCGGTTGCCGAACGCCTGATGTCGCAAAAAGGTGTTGAATCTGTTAAATTAACAACGATTCCGGTAAACAGGTGAGGGATCAGCCCCCACACTCAACATTATCGTCACAGAGACGTGCACTCTCGGCAGCCAGAGTCTGGCGGATGACATCCTCCTGGATCTCTTCACGCACATCCTTCTCTTTCTTTGGCTTATTCTCTTTCAGGCTGGTTATAGGCGTGAGCATGTCGGCACGGTAGAGAAGATCGGTTGTATCGACAATACAGAAGAGATCACCCCCAATCTCTTCAATACCGGTCACAGTACCGACGGTTCCGGTTCGCCCATACCGGACCGCCTGGCCGGGCTTGATAGCAGTGGTCATGGTTAGCATTGTAGGTACGGGACGGGATAAAGATATTGGGATCGGTTGTTCCATCCACCCCCGGGGGGCTGATTGCCTGGACCTTCAGAGAACCTGCCAGTAGTACCCGGACCCTACCAGTGCACCCTCTGGAGCAGTTTGGCAACCCGCCGTGTTCCTGGCTGCGGCTTCAGGTTATCGGGAAGATGAACAGCATCCCCTTTCAAAGCCGAGAATATCGAGCCAAGTGATCTGCCCATCGAAGGGCCGTATCCGCCTTCAAGCACAAGCGCAATCGGCAGATCCAGTGCATCTGTAATCGTGCGTGCCATCATCCCGAAATCTTTTGGAACAAGATGCATGCCTGCAAGCGGATCATCACTGAGCCCGTCCTGGCCGGATGAGATGATCAATGCATCCGGATCAAACCGGATCATCGCCGGGATAAAAACCTCCCGGAAAACCCAGAGAAAATCAGCTGATGTGCAGCCGGGAAGGATCGGGGCATTTAAGGTGTAGCCTTTACCGGCACCTGATCCTATCTCATCTATCCATCCTGTCCGGGGGAAGCTGTTACTCTGGTGGATCGACATCACAAGCACCCGGTCACTTGTATAGAATGCTTTCTGCGTCCCATTGCAATGGTGGACATCCCAGTCAAGGATGGCAACCCGGTCATAATCCCTGAGAAGGGAGGCTGCAGCAATCGCAGCGCTGTTAAAGAGGCAGAAGCCCATGGCACGATCCGGTTCGGCGTGGTGTCCCGGGGGGCGGCCGAGGGCAAAGGCGCGTTCACCATCAATTGCACGCTCTGCTGCAAAGACAGCCGAACCGGCTGCATATGATGCCACCTCAAAGGAGCGGGGGGTGATATAGGTGTCGGGATCAATAAATCTCACCCCACCAAACTCGGAGAGCTGGCGGATCATCCGGATATGTGCAGGCGTATGCACAGAGGCAAGATCCGCTTCCTCTGCCAGAACCGGGGGATGGATGGTGACGCCATCTGGAATACCCTCACGGAGGGCATCCAGACGGAGTGCGCATTCCGGATGGTTGTCAATATGGTGGAGGGAGAAGATCTCCCCTGAGACAGCAGATGTGCGGGGCATACGGGATCAACAAACTACAGCACTCTTGTCAGGTGCCAGATGAAACTGAGCTGAAATACGATTGCAGACAGAATACTGTCTGGAAAGCATCAGGATTTGGCAGGAACCATGCACGAACAACTCACTCCACAGTCACACTTTTTGCCAGGTTCCGTGGCTTATCAATATCACACCCAAGCGCATCCGCAGTCTGGTAGGCAAGCCGCTGGAGGAGGACAGAGACCGATGCAACAGCAGCCACCTCGTCCTGAGCCGGAACCGGGAGGAAGAGATCCACAAGTTCCGGCAGTTCATCATCACCGGTTAAGCCGATTCCGATCACCGGTGCTCCACGCGCTTTAATCTCCTTAATATTTGAGAGCATCACCGGGTATGTCCTGCCGGGCATCGCAACCGCGATGACAGGAGTATCCGGGGAGAGGAGTGCAAACGGCCCATGCTTCAGCTCGCCTGCCGCATACCCCTCAGCATGGATATAGGTGATCTCTTTCATCTTCAGTGCCCCTTCAAGCGCCACGGGATAGTAGAGACCCCGGCCAATGAAGAAGATAGAGTTCGCACATTTGCAGAGTGAGACTGCCCCGTCAACCGGTATGGTGAGTGCGTCCTCGATCATGACATTCACGCGATCAAGATCCCATTCAGACAGGTTCTCCGAGAGGGAAGAGGCGATCTCAAGACCTGCTGCAAGCTGGGCAATGAACGATTTTGTCGCAGCGACACTCACTTCGGGACCGGCACGGGTATAGATCGTCGCATCAGCGATCCTGGCAACTGATGATCCGACCACATTGGTGATCGCAATTGTGGGGCAGCCGCATGACTTTGCCATCTTCAGTGCGGCAAGCGTATCCGCAGTCTCACCGGACTGGGTAAGACCGATGATCAGGTCAGTGAGCGGTGGAGTATAGTACTTAAATTCTGATCCGATCTCAACCCTGACGGGGATACCGCAGTATGACTCAAGGATGTACTTATAGAGAAGGCCAGCATGATAGGATGAGCCGCAGGCGATGACCGATATCGTCTCTTTTCTCTTTGAGAGGATGGCAAGAGCCTCGTCTGCCTCTCTCACCGCCTGAAGGGTATTGTAGAAGACCTGGGGCTGTTCAAAGATCTCTTTCAGCATAAAGTGGGTGAACCCACCCTTTTTGGCATCCTCAACATCCCAGTCCACCTCTTCTGCCTGACGTGAAACCGGGTTGCCATCATGGAAGATCTGCAGCTCTGATCTCAAAAGGGCAATACAATCGCCATCTTCAAGATAGATCACCCGTCGGGTATACTCGAGTAGGGGAGTGATATCTGATGAACAGAAGAACTCACGATCTCCAATCCCGATCACAAGAGGGCTTCCGTTCCGGGCGCCAACAATTGTGTCGCATCCTTCTGCAGCCACGAGGAGGGCATATGAGCCTTTGAGACGCGGAAGAATCGCAAAGAAAGCAGACCGAAGATCTCCATCAAACTGCTCCTCAACAAGATGGGCAACCACCTCGGTATCGGTATCTGATCTGAAGATATGTCCGCGTGCAAGTAATTCACGCTTCAGTTCTGCATAGTTCTCAATGATCCCGTTATGCACCACCGCAATTCTGCCGGTACAATCAAGGTGGGGGTGAGCATTGCGGTCGTCTGGAACACCATGGGTTGCCCACCGGGTATGCCCAATCCCAATCGTCCCCGGCAGACTGGTAAACGAGGGATCGGCACCAGAGATTCTGCCGCTCTTTTTAGCTACAGAGAGACCTTCATTCAGTGTTGCAAGGCCAAAGGAATCATATCCCCTGTATTCAAGCTTCTTTAAACCCTCAATCACAATTCTGGCTGCCTGGCGATTACCGATATAGCCCACAAGCCCACACATTTCAGATCACCCGCGAGCCATCAGGAATCACTCCTTCAAGCCGCCTGCCAGAACGGACATCGACATTGTTTCCAAGGATGCATCCCGTCAGGACAACAGATGGTTCAAGCCGGACACCTTCGCCAAGAATGGCGCCAAACGTGCCGCGGTGAAGCATCTTCGCATCTCCGTCCCCAAGTGAATAGAGGCCGGATGTCGTGATCGTTGAGAGATGATCAGCTATCAGGCACCCATCCCCGATAACAGAGTCAGAAATCCGGGAATGGGAGCCAACCCTGACATCATCCATAAGAATACTGTTTTCCACAAAAGTGAATGGCTCTATACTGACACGGCTCCCGATACTCACATCAGGTCCGATGACCGTATTTGGGTGGATGACGGTATCATCCCCGATCCTGACCGGACCGGTGATACAGCAGCCAGGGCCGATGGTGGTTCTGGATCCAATTGATACATTCCCCCTTATCGTGACAAGACGGCTTATAGCCCCGCTTTTTTGTGGCTCATTGGTTCTGAGCAGATGCCGGTTCTGACTGAGAAGATCCCATGCATGGATCGCATCATCCCATTCACAGCCCCGGACAGCCCGGATCAAAACACCCTCAGCTATCAGGCGGATGAGGAGATCTGAAAGTTCAAATTCGGAGACAGATTGTATCACTTCAGGTGTGAAGAGATAGAGCCCGCTGCTGACAAGGGAAGGTCCTGTTTCATCCGGCTTCTCGATAAAGGAGGTCACATAATTGTTCTGCACGGTCACGACACCATAATGGGACGGAGAAGAGGAGGAGTTGACCATGATGGCGTTCCCATCTGATCCCATCATCCTGATGGAGTCGGCATCCACGTACGTATCCCCTGAGAGAACGAGTGCCGTATCGTGGATGAGGGGTGCTGCACAGGCGAGGGCATGAGCAGATCCAAGCTGCCGCTCCTGGACGACAACCCGAACCTCATGATCGAGACTGTTTAAATGCCTGATCACCTGCTCTTTCCTGTACCCGACGACGACGATGATATCCCGTATACCGGATGCGAGGAGGGCATCAATACAATAATCGATTAAAGGGCGGTTGCCAACGGGTATAAGCGCCTTTGGCCGGTTTTTTGTTAACGGGCGAAGCCGCCAGCCCTCGCCACCTGCCAGAATAACTGCCTGCATCTTCTCTTACCTCGAAATGATTGTGTCATCGTCATAGACGCCATCAACAAACGAATGTGGCGCAATTCTTGAGTTCGATCCGATGATCGATCCCGTATTGACCGAGCAGTTGATGCCAAAGAGGACATCATCGCCTATGACCGCACCAAACTTCTTTCTTCCTGTGGCAATCCCTCCTGATGACACAATCCCATGATCATGCCGGAGATTGGCAATTTTTGTCCCTGCACCGAAATTGCACCCTGCTCCGATGACGCTGTCGCCGATATAGTTGAAATGAGGGATCTTTGTGCCATGGAAGATGACAGAATTCTTCACTTCCACGGCATGGCCGATATGGCATGAGTCGCCGATAGCAGTCTTTGGCCGGATATAGGCATGGGGCCCGATGATGCAGTTTTTACCTATACAGCAGGGGCCTTCGATATAACTGCCAAAACGTATGACTGTCCCTTCCCCGATTGTGACCTGGCCGGTTATGAAAACCCCTTCCTCGATAAATCCGGCGTTCTCTGCTGCTTCATCCGGGAGGATAGTTTCATGGGCAGCAAGGATATCCCATGGGTAGCCGACATCCATCCATGACCGGAAATGGACAGCAGCAAGCCGGCCCTCGTCAATGTACCTGGTGAGGGCATCGGTCAGTTCGTACTCGCCCCGGCCCGAAAGCCCGATTGTCTGAAGCAGGTCAAATATTTCTGGAGAGAAGAGATAGGCGCCAGCATTGATCATGCTGCTCTTTGGATGCTTTGATTTCTCTTCCAGGTTCACAACCCGGTTGCTTTCAAGAACAACCACACCGTACTCGCCGGGGTTTTCAGTCTCTGCAACTGCCATTGCGGGAGCAGGCAATTCCGAGAGTGCCTCTATCTCGCCGGAACTGACGATCATATCCCCGTTCATCATCAGGAAGCTGCCGGATACAAGCCCTTCGGCAGAAAGGAGCGCATCTGCTGTGCCACGCTGCCTCTTCTGGAGGACATACTCTATCTCAACACCGAGCCCGCTGCCATCACCAAAGTGATCCCGGACAGCCTGTTCCCCGTATCCGACCACCAGGATAAAGCGCCTGATACCGGCATCCCTTGCAGCAATAATTAAGTGTTCAAGCATCGGGCGGTTAGCAAGCGGGATCATCACCTTGGGGCGGTTCGTTGTCAGCGGCCGCATCCGTTTTCCTTCTCCCGCTGCAAGAATGACACATTCAGTTGGTACTGCCATCATGAGACCTTCCGGATCGCTCTTTTTAATCTATCTTCACCTTCTGAAAGAAGACGTTTTGCATTATCTTTCGTTCTGCCTTCCGCGGTCACCCGGACTTTTGGCTCAGTGCCACTTGCACGTACCAGGTACCAGCCGTCCTCCTCCTCCACCCGGAGACCATCTGTTGGGTTCTCTGCACCAAGAGCACGGAGTACTGCTGCTCCATCAGGTGTCGGAATTGATGAGCGCAGGATTGGATACACCGGCATGCCATCAACTTCTTCTGCGAGATCCCATTCACCGGCGATTTCACAGATAAGGGCCGCAGCATAGACGCCATCGGGGCAGAGCGAGTGGGAGGGGAAGATCCAGCTCCCGGAGGGTTCGCCTCCAAGGCTTCCCCAGGAGAGGAGGGCTTCAGAGACATAACTGTCACCAACAGGCGTGCGGCGGACTGTCGCAACCTCGTCAACTGCCATGGACGCATCCATGGTTGTCACCACCTCGCCGAGGTCAAGGTATGACGCAAAGAGCATCAGGAGGTGTTCGCCTGCAATGAACCGCCCCCTGTTATCAAAGGCAACGCACCTGTCTGCATCCCCGTCCTGGGCGATCCCGCAGGCAGCACCGGAGCTCCTGATAACCTGTGGCATATAGGAGAGGTTCTCAGGCAGGGGTTCAGATGGACGCGGAAACAGCGGAGTTGGATCGCAGTTGAGCAGCACGGCAGGAAGATGGCTCTCTTTGAGAAGGGCGGGGGTGATGAGCGATCCTGCACCGCCGCCGCAATCCAGGACAACCGTCATCCCTTCAGGAAGAGAGAGGGAAGAGAGGATTGCGTCCTGGTGCTGCGTCACAATCTCTGATTCGACCCTTGAACCGATGGTTCTCCAGTCAGTCCATGAAGGATCACCGAGGGTCGCTTCAATCTCATGCTGCTCTGCACGTGTGATGGATGAACCATCGGGATTGAAGACTTTTAATCCATTATATTCTTCAGGGTTATGCGAGGCCGTCACCATGATGCCGGCATCTGTATTCCGGGCCGCATAGGCAACAGTCGGGGTCGGCGCAACCCCTCCGGAGAGAACATCAGACCCGGCAGAGAGGAGGCCTGCAATAAGAGATTCGGCAAGTATATGGCCGCTTGATCGCGTATCCCGTGCGACAACCACCTTCTGCCTGCCGGCACCCATGGAGAGGCCGAGACTAAGGGAGAGATCAAGAAGCGTTCTGCCATACTGCATCCTGATCCCCGATGATCCAAAGAGCATACAGAAGATGGGATCAATTCCTAATTATGGTTACTCATCTGCCAAACGGGCACCAGTGCTTCAGGTCCATGAGAGAACAGACTCCGGCAGTTGACGGCCCAAGGAAGACGAACTCTTTTGTCTCAAGATACTGGTCCTGTATAGCGACACCTTCGTCAGAGACAAGACCATCGCCTGCAATAATGATGATATCAGCTTCCTCAGGGCTCGCTGCAATACGGCCCTTGAAGAGATCCGGAATGGAGTTCAGATCCCCAACAGGGTAGACACTGCCTGCATCATACATCCGGAGGAGAAGTTCCCGGCACTCTTCATGGCTGGAGGGCGAACATGCATGCAGCTTCCGTGACATACAGGCAAAGCCTGTCAGGACATTCATGATGGCGCAGGCAGCAGCCCGGGTCTTTGGTTTCTTTAGTGCAGCCTCATACAGAAAAGAAATCTTCGTCTTCCCCTCAAACGGGGTCGTCGTCACCATCTCTGCGGTTCTTCCGCCATACACCGCTTCAAGGCAGACACCTTTTGGGTACTGGCAGGTTGGAACATCAGTATTAATCCAGAGTGAGACGATGCCATCATCGCACCCGCTTCCCTCAAGTTGTTCTTTCAGCTTTTTTACCGCTCTCCTGATAAGTGTCATGGTATCACGCATTCCAAATCCTGAAAAATAACCCTGGCCGGTGAGCCATCAATTCCCCTGAATGGCAGAGGCAGGGCGATCATCATATACATTCCTTCCGGAATCCCCTCAAGCTGCAGGAGTTCGATGATAAGAACACCTGCTGCGAGGAGTATCCTGTGAACCTCACCATCACCATCAGGCGCTTCTATGGAGGGAGCATCGGTTCCAACTGCCACAACCCCAAGCTCAACGAGCGTGCGGGCGTCATCAGGTGTCAGGTACCCGTATTCATCGGGGCGGTCAAAAGACCATCCCGAGTGGATAACAAGCCTGTATACACCAGGGGGAAGCTCCCCTCCGATACCAGCCTGAATCCTGCCGGGTGGCACCTGCTTCAGGAGACATGAGCCGATGCAGGCGTCTGGCGGAATCTGCTCAATCGACGCCCCACCGGGGAGATAGTGGCGTGGTGCATCGATATGGGTGCCGGTATGGCTTCCCATCCTGATTTCTGAGACAGAAACACCATCCTTCTCCTCCATGGAGAAGGCAACCACGGGATCCCCCGGATAGCGGTAGAGTTCCTCTGAGATGATCCGGGTTGCATCATACAGCCTCATCTCTCACTCCACCCGTACCTGCCGATCAGCGGGACGAACCGGACCGGCTCAAATGATTCACGGAGATAATTCTCACCCTGCCGTCTGATACGGACGAGATACTGGATATCAGCATCACCAACAGGCGCAACAAGCCGTCCGCCCTCTGCCATCTGTGAGAGAAGGGGGGATGGAACCTCCGGGGTTGCAGCAGTGAGCAGGATGGCATTGTAGGGAGCACCGTCTGGAAACCCTGTTGTTCCGTCACCGATAATGACGCGGACACCGCTGATTCCAGCCTTCCTGAGGTTTTCCTCTGCGTTCTGTGCCACCGCCCCGATCCGCTCAATTGAGATGACTGCGCCTGCAAGTTTGGCAAGCAGCGCCGCCTGGTATCCACTACCGCACCCGATCTCAAGAACCAAATCATCTGGTTCCAGCTCCAGAAGTTCGGTCATCCGGGCAACGATATATGGCTGGGAGATCGTCTGGCCGTGGCCGATTGGGAGAGGACGGTCAAGATCCGCATCCTCTTCCATGCCGGAGGGGACAAAGAGATGGCGTTTTACCTCTTCCATGCATGAGAGAACCCGTTCGTCCTGTATCCCGCGACGCCTGATCTGGGTATCGACCATCGCCTTTCGCCGGAGTCCAAACGGGTCACTCATCATCAGAATCCTTTTTCAGCCGCATCAATGGCGGCGTCTATCTGTTTCTGGAGGGTTTCGGGGAGACCGCTGATACGGACATCCAAAAAGCCCCTGATAATGGTCGCAGTCGCCTCGTCCTCGGAGAGGCCACGTGCCATCAGGTACTCTATCTCATCACGTGCTATCTTGCCAACAGCTGCCTCATGCGAGAGCTCGCAGTCCACGACGCGGCCTTCGATCTCGGGGATTGCGTGTATCGTTCCATCTTTCAGGATTAAGGCGCGGCACTCGATATGGCCCTTTGTATCCTTCACTGATCCAAGGATGTGGCCGCGGGATATGATTGTTCCGCCGGTTGTGATCGCACGGGTGATCAGTTCAGCTGTCGCCCCTTTTGCAGAGAGGATGGCGCGGGAACCGGTGTCCAGGTACGAACCAGGGGTTGCCAGCATGATGCTGGAGAACCGGGCAACAGCACCTTCTCCCCGGAGTTCTGCTGTCGGATACATCTGGACCTTCTTTGCAGGCACCATGCAGACATAATTTGAGAGGAAGACGCCACGCTCTTCAACAATTGTCACACTGCGGGGGTAGACCTCGATCGATTCTCCCCAGGTATGGATCATGGTTGAGGTGACTTTGGCATCTTTTCCGACATAGATCTCGGTGACACCGTAGTGTGCCCCCTTCATCGTCTTCATCGAGCTTGCACACCCGGCAATCAGGTGAAGCTCAGCACCCTCCTCCGCAATGATGATGTTATGGACATACTGGATGTCATCCTTTGCAAGGAAGAGGCATGTCTGGAGCGGGTAGACTGTCTGGCTGCCTTTTCGCGCAATCAGGACATAGCCTTTCGGCTCCCGTGCAGCAATATACTGTGTGATCTCATCTTTGTCACGCGGTACAGCCTTCCAGTAATAGTCCTCAAGCCACGCATACTTCTCAAGCGCTTCAGCAATCGGCAGAATCTCGATCCCTTTCGTGCCGGTTGATGCATGATGGATATGCCCGTCCACCTGGAGAAAACTCCCGGATCGGCCTTCCAGCGATTCTGTCTGAAGACCTGTTAGCTCGATCCGTTTCAGATCGTCGCTTTCGAGATCAGAATACCCCTTCATAGTCTCTGGCATTCGATACACTCCTTATATCCTTTGCTCTGGATCATCTTGAGAATCTCCCGCGGGTTTCCATGGCATTTGAAGGTTCCGTCACACATCACATGCCCGATATCAGCGTCAATATAATCCAGAATATAGCCTGTATGGGTGATGATCAGCCCGCTCTTCTTCCTCTTGATGATATGCCTGTCCTTCTCGACAAGACCGGCGACGGTATCGCCAAGCAGGGCCATATTCTCAAGATCAACACCACTCTCGGGCTCGTCAAGCATCACGAAATCCGGCTGCTGTATCATCAGCTGCAACACCTCGCTCCGCTTGATCTCGCCTCCTGAGAATCCCTTGTTGATGTCACGTTCAAGGAACGTATCCATGTTCATTCTGCGGGCATACGTATCGACACGGTCAGCATCGCCTTTTGAAGTGACAGAAAGCAGTTTTCCAAGCTTCAGTCCCGAGATGGTTGGCGGCCTCTGGAAGAGCAGGCCGATGCCAAGTTTCGCACGTTCGTGGATTGGTATTCTGGTAATATCCTGCTCTTTAAAAAATATCGAGCCTTCGGTTACCTTTGATGTACCAAAACCCATGATCGCCCTGAGGAGTGTCGTCTTCCCCGACCCGTTTGGCCCCATCAGGACATGTGTTTCACCCTCCCTGATGGTGAGGTTGATATCGTGAAGCACTTCCCTGCCTTCGACCTCAACATGAAGGTCCTCAATCTCCAGCATAGAAAATCATGTAGTAATCAGCCCTGAGGATGTAAAAAGGCTTGTTTAGGAGAAGCGATCGACCCTGTATACTGCGCTCAGGAATATCCTTAAAAACAACTCCATTTGGAGAACAAGAGAAGATATGAGGGGAAAGGTGATTTTTGTACCGGGCTTCACTTTCGCCCCCCGCCCGAAAGGGTATTCATACGTCTTTTCCAGATGATGTATTATGGCATCCAGAACATTTTGCTACCTCGCAGAGAGAGCCAGAGAGCATGCAGCAGCACTCCAGGAGACCTCCGGGAGATATGAACTGAGAGAACACCGGGGTAAATCCGGATCATCTGTACGCGACCAGGGCCGCGGTATAATCATCGCCTGAAAACGCAAGATGGCGGGTGGAGCCGCATCTTCCCCATATGCAGTCTTCCTCCTCCCGGCAGAACTCACCTGCCAGGCGCCATTACCCTGTTCTGCAGAGATTCTCCTCTGCACAGGCAACCATACGCGGATAATAGGTGTGGACATACTCCTTTACCATCCTGCGTGCCGAGAAGAGCGGTGGAATACTCTTCATCGACTCTTTCATCATAGCGATCCACCCATGCGGGATCCCATTCATTGCCCGGTTATAGTAGAGCGGGGCAATCTCATCTTCCAGAAGGCGGTAGAGGGCCTGGGCATCATCCGCTGTCCGGTCGCCACGTCGTCCGCCGCCTCCAAACGCCCAGCCATTCCTCCCATTATAGCCCTCACACCACCAGCCATCAAGGATGCTGCAGTTTATGACGCCGTTCATAGCCGCCTTCATCCCACTCGTGCCAGAGGCTTCAAGCGGAGGGAGAGGCGTATTGAGCCAGAGATCAACGCCATGCACCATGTACTGGGCGATCTGTTCTCCGTAATTCTCAATAACAGCAATCCTGCCTGCCATCTCCGGCCGCATTGCAAGCTGATAGATCCGCTGCAGAATCTTCTTTCCCTCTGTATCATCCGGATGCGCCTTCCCGGCAAAGATGATCTGGACGGGATGCCATGTATTATTCAGGATCTCTGCAAGCCTCTCGACATCATAGAGGAGGAGATCCGCGCGCTTATATGAAGAAAAACGCCTGGCAAACCCGATTGTGAGAACACTCGGGTTCAGCAGTGTTCCTTCAGCCACCAGGTTCTCAGGCTTTTCAAGCCCTTCAGCCCACTTTCTCCGTTTATACTCCCGTATCCTGTTGAAAAGCTTCATTTTCAGCCAGGTATGCTGCTTCCAGAGAACCTCATCCGGGATATCATCAACAACAGCCCATATCTCCGTATTATCATGTTTCTGCTGCCAGTGAGGGCATATACGGGCGAAATACGCATTCAGGAGCATCTCCATCCTGGGATTCAGCCAGGTCGGGAGATGCACCCCGTTTGTTATTGCATCTATTGGGATCTCGTCTTCCTGAAGTCCGGGCCAGCACCCGCTCCACATCCCCCGTGTCACCTCGGCATGCTTCTTTGAGACTGCATTATGATAATGTGAAAGACGGAGCGCTAAAGCTGTCATATTAAACCCGTTACCCGGATTATCCGGAGAACTGCCAAGGGCGAGAAAATCCTCACGTGTCATACCGAGTTTCGCGATGTAATGGCCAAGATGCTGTTCAACCAGGTCCGGGTCATAGATATCGTGACCTGCAGGAACCGGGGTATGCGTGGTGAAGACCGTCAGGCCGCGGATCTTTTCGAGGGCCTCACCGACTGGTATGCCTTCTTCCTCCACGTACTCCCGTGCAAGTTCGAGGAGTGCAAATGCAGAATGGCCTTCATTCAAATGAATGCCCGAGAAACGCACACCCAGTTGTTTTAGTATGTGACGGCCGCCGATCCCAAGAACGATCTGCTGGAGGAGCCGCATCTTTCGGTTCCCGGTATAGAGATGGGAAGAGATGCCGCGGATATAGGGATCGTTCTCAGGAATATCAGTATCAAGCAGATAGAGTGGAACCCTTCCGACATCGACTCTCCAGACAGCCACTGAGACAGGCGGATCGATATCAGGGACCCCTATGACAAGATCCCTCCCCGACTCGTCACGCAGCCGCGTGATCGGGGCACAGTCACGGTTTACGGTGAGCGTTATCTCCTCCTGCCATCCGTCTGCGCGAATATGCTGGTGGAGGTACCCCCGTGAGTACATAAAACCGATGCCGACAAGCGGGACATTCATATCAGAACATTCCTTCAGGTGATCACCTGCCAGGAAACCGAGGCCGCCTGCATAGAAGGGGAGTGAATGGTGCAGCCCGTACTCGGCTGAAAAATATGCAATGGTAAACGGTTTTTTATCATAGTGTTCACCAAACCACCCTCTCTTCTGCTTCATATAGGACCGGAGCCGTTTCAGTACCACATCATAGTCCCTGAGGTAGGCGGGATTTTCACTCGCAGCCTCGAGGTAGCGGTACGGTATCTCCCGAAGCATCCGGACAGGATTATGGTTGCTCTCCCGCCATGCCTCCTGGTTGATCTGTTTAAAGAGCATCCGTGCCTCGGGATGCCAGCTCCACCAGAGATTATAGGCAAGTTCCTCAAGTCCGACAAGCCGTTTGGGCAGTCTCATATGATTATCCCGAACGTGATCCCCGCTGGTCATCGATGACCTATTGAACCATACTGATACTTAAGGAACGCGTATCAGGGGAATCATCGTGCCCGGCCATATGTTTCAGTAGCCTGGCAAAGTGAGCTTGTGATCCCGATTGTGCACCACCCTGCGGGAAGGCGCCATCTCCAGTTCCCTGCCTCTGTCCCGGGCCTGTTCATGCGTGCTTCTGATCCACAATTCAGCAGATCCCAGACCGGCACAACCGCGTGCCTCGCAACAGAAGAGAAGGCCATTCTGAGCAGTACATCTGCGATATCATCAGCTGAAACCTCCCTGCCCAGGTAGCGGCGAAGGCAGGTCCGTTCACGCCTGGTGGCATCATCAAGAAACCAGCCCCTGGCCGGAGGGTTGTCGTGGGTGCCGGTGTAGATGTATGCATTCTGCGGATGGTTATGCGGAAGATGAGGATTCTCTGCATCTCCGGAGAAGGCAAACTGGAGCACCCGCATCCCCGGTATGCCAGCTTTCTGCATCAGATCCGTTACTGAATCATCAATTACCCCGAGATCTTCTGCAACCAGGCAGGCATCCGGGAAATGGCGATCTATGGCAGAAAGGAGCGTTTCCCCAGGCCCTTCCATCCACCGGCCCTTTCGTGCGGTCCTATATTCCGCCGGGATTGCCCAGAAGGCTGCAAGACCGCGGAAGTGATCGATCCGAAGCCGGTCATAGAGGGAGAGGGCACGCCCGATTCTCGAGAGCCACCATGTGAATCCTTCTTCTTCATGCTGATCCCAGCGATACAGGGGATTGCCCCACCGCTGCCCGGTGGAGCTGAAATAGTCGGGTGGGACACCGGCAACCTCAGATGGAAGACCACGTGCATTGAGCTCGAAGAGATGGGGATGTGCCCATACATCGGCACTGTCATGGGTGGTATAGATCGGCAGATCCCCAAACAGCTCAATACCATGAGACGATGCATGGGAGCGGAGCGCCTCCCACTGGCGCATAAACAGCCACTGTTCCACCCAAATGGTGTGGATTCGGGCAGCATTCCGACTGGCTGCCCCGGATAGTGCATCCGGATCCCGGTCCCGGAGAGCCGGATCCCATGCTGTCCAGGGAGCATTGCCGTGATCTTCTTTCAGCACCCGGAACAGTGCATAATCAAAGAGCCATCCGGACTCTTCCTGGATAAATGTCTCAAGGTCATCACAAAAACCTGCTGCAGGCAATCGTTTAACCACAGAGTCCATGAGTTTGTCCCGTATGGCACCGGCTCTCGCATACTGTACGGGTCCGATCGGTTGCCTGGCTGCCTGGCATTCTGCTTTTGTAATCAGGCCGTCCTCAGCAAGAAGATCAGGACTGATCAAAAGACGGTTTCCGGCAAACGAGGAGTCCGCATAGTAGGGAGAGCCGTCAGCGCCTGCCGGGTTCAGGGGCAGGATCTGCCAGATCCGCTGGCGGGCCTGCGCGA
The DNA here is from genome assembly GCF_038751955.1 of Methanocalculus natronophilus. NCBI lineage: Archaea > Methanobacteriati > Methanobacteriota > Methanomicrobia > Methanomicrobiales > Methanocalculaceae > Methanocalculus > Methanocalculus natronophilus. Next base: position 56,785 of record NZ_JBCEXH010000006.1, read on the forward strand.
GAAAATCAATGAACTCAACTGCAGCAGGACCGAAATCACCGATGCCATGGTCTGAGGGGAGAGACGATACCGGACAGAGAATACCGCTTTCACGCGATCCGGTCATAACCTCACCCCGAGGAAGGCTCCGACAGCCTCGTACTGTTCGATCAAGGACCGGCACATCTCCGGGAGCGGGAGGGAGTCGCCGGGTGCCGGATCAAAGGCATCTCTCAGCTGGATAAATGCATTCTGCGCCTCCCAGAGAGGCGGGTCAAGAGATAGTTCGGTTATTGCATCGATAAGCGCGATAATTGATCCGGTGATGGAGGCGTTCTCGGGATCTTTTAGCAGATCCCGGATCAGGTCCCTGAGCCTGTTGCCTGCCAGATAGGAGAGCTGCGTCTTGTCTGGTGAGATGGAAAACCGCTGCATTGCATCAACACACTCTGCTATACCGATAGGATCAGGACGGTCATGGCCAAGTTCCGTGATCAGATCCCTGTTGAGGATGTGTCCAACAGGAACCGCTATTGCCTCCGGGATTGGCATATCCAGCAGGTGCATCGCCTCCATGAGTGGAAGGTATGTCCGGTAGATATCCTGGAACGAATCCTCTATCGATCTGATACTGGTTTTTAGAATGAGCCTGACAACCCTGCGTGCCTCGTCTCTGAGGAGATCCGTTCCCCTCAGACATCCATCTCCAAACCAGCCAGCCAGTTCCCTGTAGAGAGTCTTTGAGTCCGGATCCCAGAAGGCGGCAAATAGAGCATCGCGGATCTCCTGGAGATGCTGATCACCAGCATACGGCACAACCCCGGCTATGAGGTCAGGGCCGCCGGGGTACACCGCTGCATAGCTGAAATCCTTTGATTCGCAGGTTACCAGAGACTGGATACCGGCTTTGCCAACAGCAATCCGCCTCACCCCCTCCTGCTCCCTCTCTTCAGAACAGCGGGTCACCTGGTAGATGTCATGGCGGCTTGTTGCAGGATAGGAACAGAAGAGTGATGTCAGGGCATACTGGCCGCATACCTTCCTCAAATCCGTCCTATACGGGACAACGAGCCTCTGCCAGACCGTTGCACCATCTGACAAGCCGGGCCTGTTGGACCGGGCTTTCCCAAGAATCTGAAGAAAATCCTCTTCAGGATCGTCGCCGCCGGTCAACCGGCAGAGCTGCATGGCCCGGGCAGCATACCACATCACCTGTACAGCCTCAATTCCCGAAATATCATCGAAAAACCAGCCACAGCTGGTATACATCAGCATCAGGTTCCGCTGCATCTCAAGGAGTTCAAGCGCATTGACATGCTCGTCACGGGTTAAGGGATGATCTGCATGCTTCTTTAGGAATGCATCCTGCACCTCCCTGCTTCTCTCATTGATAACCCTGATATAGTCATCACGGGCAGCCCAGGGGTCAGCAAAGATGGCAGAGCCTGCATGCTCAAAATGCACTGCACCACGATCACGCAGGAGATCAAAGGCTGCACGGAGATACCCTCTCCATGCAAGCGACCAGTCAGGATGTGCACCGGTGGAACAGGTGCACCCACCTTTCCACCGGGAGAGGGCGTGGGGACAGCTCCATGCAGTATTTTCATGGATCTCGATCTCCATTACCGGGGGATGATCAGCAAGATATTCGCCATAGACCGTACGTCTCACACCTTCGCTCTCAAGCCTTGAGAGGCAGTATGCAAGTGCCATCTCCCCGAACCGGTAATGGTGTCCATAGGTCTCCCCGTCAATGGCAAAATGGACGAGCTGATCTGTTGGGCGATCATCAAATGCACTTCTCAGGTGGTCAGCAAACCAGTGGCCATCCCTGAGCAGGTTGCCGAATGCAACCTTATGGGCGATCCCGTCATTATTGACAAAAACTGCCATATCCTGGCCGTTGCCTGTATCCACCCGATAGGGAATCGTTGGATCCAGCCAGCCGCCGGGCAGATCCATCCAGTCACCATCTTCGCCGGACCTGACCCGGCGAACCTGGTGCGGCTCGAGGATGACAAACCCGATCCCCTCGTCAGCCATGATCCCAAGTGTCTCACGATCAACGGCGAGTTCCGGGAGCCACATCCCTTCCGGCTCCCTCCCAAACCGGTGATGGAAATCCTCAATACCCCACCTGACCTGGGTTTTTTTATCCCTGAGCGTCGCAAGCGGCATGATCATATGGTTATAGCACTGGGCTATCGCCGGACCATGACCTTTGAAATGGCCTGAACCGATCCGATCGGCCTCAATGAGAGCAAGATACACAGTCGGGTTCTTGTCTTCGAGCCAGGAGAGAAGTGTCGGTCCGGCATTGAAACTGATCATCGAGTAATTGTTTACCACGCTCGTGATCAGGCCGTCTTCATCGAGAATCCTCGCAGCGGAGTTTGGTGCATAGCATTCGGCGGTGATCCGTTCGTTCCAGTCATGGAAGGGGTACGCGGAATCCTGCACCTCTATCCGCTCAAACCAGGGATTTTCCCGGGGAGGCTGGTAAAAATGGCCATGGATACAGATGAAACGGCTCATGATACATCTCCCCTGGGCCTGAGGATGAGTGTTGCAAGCGGCGGCAGGGTGAGAGAGAGGCAGTATGGATGCCCATGCCAGGGTTGACCGCACGCCTCGAGTGCACCGTTATTGCCGCAGTTGCTCCCCCCATAGTATGCAGAATCGGTATTGATCACCTCCTCCCAATACCCAGCGACAGGCACCCCGATACGATAGCCATACCGGGGAACTGGTGTGAAGTTGCAGACCGTACAAGCCAATCGGCCTTCCGGGCTTCTCCGGAGATAGGTGATCACGCTCTGATCCCGGTCACCGTGATCAATCCACGAGAAACCGCGTTCACCGTCATCGTTCTGATGGAGTGCAGGCTCGTTTCTGTAGAGGGAGTTCAGGTCACGGACAAGCCTCTGGACACCCCCGTGCATCCCGTCAGAGAGGTGGTGCCAGTCAAGGCCTGCATCATGATCCCACTCCTTCTCCTGCGCAAACTCCCCTCCCATAAAGAGGAGTTTTCTCCCGGGATGTGTGTACATATATCCATACAGCAGCCTGAGGTTCGCAAACTGCTGCCACCGATCTCCTGGCATCTTCCCAAGCAGGGATCCTTTGCCATAGACCACCTCGTCATGGGAGAGAGGAAGGAGATAGTTCTCCGAGAATGCATAGATGATCGAGAACGTCAGCTCGTCATGATGGTAGGGGCGGTGGACAGGATCCCGTTTCATATAGCGGAGCGTATCATGCATCCATCCCATATTCCATTTCATGCCAAAACCGAGCCCTCCTGTATAGGTGGGGCGGGTGACCATTGGCCATGCTGTCGACTCTTCAGCGATCACCTGGACATCAGGAAATGCAGCATATACGGTCTCGTTTAATAACCGCAGGAACTGTATCGCCTCAAGGTTCTCCTTCCCCCCGTACATATTCGGAGTCCAGTCACCTGATGGGCGTGCGTAATCCAGGTACAGCATCGAGGCAACCCCATCGACTCGCAGGCCGTCTGCATGATAGTAATCCAGCCAGAAGAGAGCACTTGAAAGGAGGAACGATCGGACCTCGTGGCGGCCGTAGTTGAAGATGCAGCTCTGCCATTCGGGATGGAAACCTTTGCTGGGATCTGCATGTTCATAACAATGTGAGCCGTCAAAGACCGCAAGGCCATGGAGATCTGAGGGGAAATGCGACGGCACCCAGTCAACGATCACCCCGATATCTGCCTGGTGGAGCGTGTCGATGAGATACATCAGGTCCTGTGGCGATCCATACCGTGCGGTTGGTGCGAAGTAGCCTGTTATCTGGTATCCCCATGAACCGTAAAACGGGTGTTCCATCAGGGGAAGGAACTCGACATGGGTAAAACCCATATCACTGACATATTCGGCAAGGAGAGGAGCCAGCTCACGGTACCCGGGCATTCTGTCGTTTTCTTCCGGGATACGCCGCCAGGATCCCGGATGCACCTCATAGATTGCGAGGGGAGCGTCAAGGGCGTTTGCCCGAAAACGGCTCTCCATCCATTCCTGATCGCCCCAGGTATAGGAGAGAGAGGCAACAGAGGAGGCAGTCCTTGGCGGTTCTTCCCACTGGAACGCAAGTGGATCACCTTTGAAGAGTCTCCTGCCCGAAGACGTCTCTATCGCATACTTATAGATTGAGCCGGAGGCCATCCCGTCAACCGAACCCTCAAAGATGCCTGAGCTGTCCCATCGGGGGTAGAGGGGATCAACACCCGGAGTCCAGTTGTTTTTGTCAGAGACAACAGATACACCCCGGGCCTCGGGAGCCCAGACCGAGAAGTCCACTCCATTCCGATGCGGTTTGGAGCCGAGGAACTCATAGATCCGGGCATGCGAGCCCTCTTTAAAGAGATAGATATCATACTCGGTTGGATCTCTTTTTTCCATGATGATCGTTCCCTCCGGGATTAGCAGAGAGGAGGCTTGAGAACCTTCAGATAGACGTGGTTCAGCTTCTCCGTCACCCTCTGCCAGTTAAACTGTTCGATGACCTTCTGCCTTCCAGCCACCCCCATAGAGGTGAGGAAGTCGGGGTTGTTGAGGGAATAACAGATCGCCCAGGCAATTGGTTCCGGTGCCGGGGGTACTTTGATCCCGTCGACAAGATTCTCGATATTCATTGAGAGGCCACCAACATCAGATGCCACGACACCTTTTTTGGCACTCCATGCCTCGGTGAGCACCAGGCCAAACGGTTCGTTCCTGCTCGGTATGCAGATGAGATCCGCTGCATTCAGGAGTTCGAGATGTTCGGCATCAGAGATGTAGCCGGTGAATTGGACAGGCAGACCACGTGATCGCGTTTGCAGGAGAGGCAGCATCTCACCCTTGCCAGCAAAGATAAACTGCACATCCCCTCTTCGTGCCAGCACATGCGAGACGGCATCAAGCAGGATATCAGGGCCTTTCTGCCAGCCAAGACGTCCGACAAAGAGAACAAGCGGAGCCAGCTTATGGATTCCGTACCTTTTTTTAATGGCCCCCGGCCGTATATCAATCATGTAGAGAGAGGGATCAGTGCCATTTGGAATAACGGATATCTTCCACTCAAAAACATCATACAGCCACATCAGTTCCACTTTCATGACCTTTGAGACGGTAATAATCTCACGGGCAAGGGCAGCCGATGATCGTTCAATCTCCGATATCTCAATAAATTCCTTCCAATCACCAAAAAAGCCACCGTTTCTCCCATATTCAGTTGAATGAAAGGTCAAAAGACAGTTCCTGTCGGAAAAAGTCTGGAGTGTCTGGTAGAAGTGCCAGTCATGAAAATGGAGGAGATCAAAGGGGGGATCATCATACGCAAGGAACCGCTCTGTCGCCTCCTCGCTCATCTCCCTGCAATGGGAGAGAATGTCGCTCTCTTGTGGCGAGAGGGAGTGAAAGTGAACGCCATTCTTTGTAAAATCCTCTCTTCCCCTGGTGAAGTAATGAACCTCATGGGTTTTCGCCAGCTCTTCTGCAAGATATGTGGCAGCAGGCGCCAGTCCCCCTACCTTCTCTGTATACACAGATTCCCAGGCAAAAAATGCTATTTTAAGCGGTTCCATAAGGTCAAAACCCTCCTGTCAACCGCTTTTTGGATCTCCTCACGGCTCTTCAGGGAATGGATCTCTGTTGCAAGCTTATCATCCCTGACAATATCCCTGATCCAGTTCTCAAAATCCTGTGACTCGGAATGGTGGAGGATACATGCGTCACTGGCTACATCCAGGAGTTTGGCAAACTCTTCCAGTGAATGGGCAGAGAACCCCTCACGGTGATAGGGGGTGCAGAAATGGAATGCATGATCCGGGGAGATGCAGCGGAGAATGCGGACTGCGGACTTTGCCCTGACCAGATTGATCTGCTCCTCCTCAAATCTGCTGAGAGCCTTCATATATTCGGTGAAGTACTGGTATGCATCTGCCTGCGTCCGCTGATCTGTCAGCGTCCCGCATGATCCCGATGTGGTTGCCATGTACGAGAAGTGATCCCGTGCCGTGAGACGCCGGTAGGTTGTTTTGTCAGGCACCCATCTGCCTGCAGTCCTGAGAGCCTCAAGTGCCGTGCATTGCATCATATTAATCGGCCATGCTACCGAGGCTGATTCCAGGAGTTCGTCGGGGATCTCTTCTGGTGAAGAGGCAGCAGCAACCGCCTCTCCGGGGAGGATGCTCTGGACACCTGCATCAGAGAGTGCTGCTGGCAATTCTTCGAGAAAGGTAAATATACCGCTTTCTGCAGGGAAGCGGCCTCCAAAGGCCTCCATATCGACCATGATATGGACGATGCCTTCATGAAATGTAGCGAGCCAGCCTGCATAGGTATCCGGCAAGAGAGGATGATAGTTCCAGTCCACATCTCCGAACCGGATGGCAATATCATCTGATAGTTCACAATGCCGGATGAGTACTGGCATTCCATCTGCCAGGTACTGCTGCTCTAATGAAAGACCGGGTGTGTTTTTCCCAAATACATCGGTGTATACAGCCGAAAATCCCATCTCCCGGGCTGCCATGGTGACAACCCGGTTGAAGACCGAGTCGGGGGCAACCAGTATTGACGGCCTTCGTCCGGAAAAATCCTCAATCAATGACCGGTGCTGATCCACCTGGAACCGGTACTCTTCCCTCTCCCGGAAGAGGGGGATAACAGACTGGTAATATGATTCGGCAAGGGGTTCTGCCTGCCTGTGGGTAATGGCATCCCGGAGCAGATCAGAGAGGTTTTGATCTGCTTCAGTCAGTTCTCCGAGCAGGAGTCCTGATACAAGAAAACTGCAGGAGAAACCTTCATCCATCATCCTGAGCAGGAGCTCCGTAGTCGGGGTATAACTTGATGCCGAGAGGCGACGGAGACGTTTCTCTTCCTCTGCCCGGGAGAACAAAGAGGTATCTCGTCCTTGTTTACCTCTCCCTGAAGCATAGAGGGGATCGACCCTTTGCTGGTGACGGAGGAGAAAGGTCATGCAGACCCGTGGAAGACCCTGAGCCTCACCGCGCATGATTGATGGATTAGGAAAGGAGTACTATAATATACTATTTGTATAATAGGGATCACACGAATAATGCCCTCAGATCTGCTATTGAAGGCAGAATCATATCCGGTTGAATCCCTGACTCCTCCAGGACACGATCAGTATATTTGCCTGTCTGCACGAGCACCCCGAGAAGACCGGCATCCTGTGCACCACCGACATCTGACCTGATATCATCACCTATCATCGCAGTCGATCCGGGACTGCTTCCCATTTGGGAACAGGCAGCACGGAAGGCATCGGGAGAGGGTTTTCCCAAGATACGGGCGGTCTTTCCTGTTGCATACTCAAGTGCTGCGACAAACGGGCCGGCTGCGAGGCTGAGACCGTCTGCTGCCATCCAGTACCTGTCCCGTTCGAGAGCAATTGGCAGTGCGCCATCATGGATCTCACGAAACGCGGCATTGAGCACCTGGTAGGTAAATCCCTCCCCGGCATCCCCGATGATGACTGCGTCCACGCCTTCCCCGGTATCGGTGATGCCTGCATCAAGAAACTCTGATCGGGCAGATTCGGTCATCAGGAGGCGGCATGTCGTGATACCTTCCTCTTCGAGGAGACTGAGGGCTGCAACAACTGGTGTCTGGAGCTGATCAATGGAGATCGTGACGCCGGCTTTCCTGAGCCGCTCAGCAATCTCTTTTCTGCTTCGTTGCGTGGAGTTTGAGATATAGCGGTAGGGAATCCCCTGATCAATGAGCCACCGGATCGCTTCAGGTGCACCGGGAACGGTTTGGTCGCCAACCACGAGTACACCATCAATATCAAGTAAGAGTGCGTCTACCTTCATGAGAATCAATCCATCCTGTTTTGCATTTTCTTTTTTTTTGCATACCAGTATCCCGGCATAAAAGAATTATCGCCGCTGATATCTTAAGCAGCATGCCCGGATCACTTTCACCCTTCGCTCGCGGAGTTTATCCCTGATTACTCTGACAGGTTAACTAGTATGGGACGAACTGCTTGGGCGTTTCAGGATGCGGGTTCGTTCTGGCGGCAGAGGATCAGCGCTACACCGGAATACCCGGTGATTGAGCATGATAATCGCTTCCGGGCAAATCTTGCACGTTCACCCGTCTATGCTTCAACATACCAGGCCTGTAAACGAGAACGGGAGGCGCTCCTGAACGCATATGAGGGGATTGACCTTCCGGAGTGTCTTGCAGGAACTGAGATCTCAACAAAAGAGGGAACCTGCTATGTGATCAGAGACAGACCCAGGTTTTCCGGGTTTGCCCCCGATACAATCCCGGTATATGATCATCTCATCCGCCGTCTCAGGCTTGTTCCGGGTATCGGACCTGTCCGCGAGAGGATGCTGAAAGAGAAGGGATGCAGAACCATCCGCGACCTCCTCTATATACGACGGTTCCGGCATTATGCAGACGAGGTTCTCAAAATCCTTGATGCCGGGGATCCAAAAGAGATTCGGGCTTTGATTCGTTCACGGTTTGGACCAGCAGATATCGATATGATCCTCGCATCCACGCTCATCCCAAAAGAGACCTTTGTCTTCCTTGATATTGAGACACTCGGCGTCTTCTCCCGGCCCGTCTTTCTGATCGGATCAGCAGTTATCACCGGAGAGCACATACAGCTCAGCCAGTTTCTTGCCAGGGATATCGATGAAGAGCTGCCCGCACTCCTCGCATGGGAACAGTCCCTTCCACGGGATGCTGTGATCATCAGTTATAACGGACGATCATTTGATGTACCGTACCTTGCTGACCGGTTCGCCTTCTATGGTCATGACCGCCAATCTCCGGATCAGCAGATCGATCTCCTCCATATCACGCGAAGAGTGCTTGGGATGGACCTCCCGGACTGCCGGCTCGGAACCGTCGAAGAGAAGATCCTCGGTATCGCCAGGGAATCAGATCTCCCCGGTGCAATGGTTCCGGAATCCTATGATATCTACCGGCGGACAAAGAATCCGGGACCTCTTATCCCGGTCATAAATCATAACCGGCAGGATGTCCTCTCTCTTGTCTCTCTCTACAGCCATTACCGGGAGATGACGGCGTGACTGCTTCTCTTCTGAGGACCCTCACAGACCGGTTTGGTGCGATTGATTGCGCGCTGTATACCACGAAGCTCCCCGGACGGGAGGCAGCATATACAGATACCCCCGACAGGCTCAATCCACGTCTCAAAGAGTATCTTCATACACAAAAGATCTCCATATACACCCACCAGGCAGAAACGTACGAAGCATTGGCTGCAGGTTGGGATTGTATCCTGGCAACAAAAACAGCATCCGGAAAGACACTGGCATTTGCACTCCCAATCTTTGACCGGCTCATGTGTGATCCGGATGCAACGGCACTCCTTCTGTACCCGACAAAAGCACTTGCCCGCGACCAGCTTGCCACATTCAGGGAGATTGATGCAGCCATAGGCGCAGGCACACGGCCTGCTGTCTATGACGGGGATACGCCCCGTTCTGCCCGTCCCGGCATCAGGGCATCATCCCGGATCATCATCTCGAATATGCACGAGATCCACCATATTCTCCCCTGGCGGAAACAGTGGGCTGATTTCTTTGGTGAACTCTCCTTCATCGTCATCGATGAGGCACACCGGTACCGGGGAGTCTTCGGGTCGCATATCGCCCAGCTGATCCGCCGCCTGAGACGTGTCCTCGCGTTCTATGATGCAGATCCGGCCTTCATCCTTGCAACAGCAACCCTCGGCAATCCCGAAGAGTTCGGATCCGCTCTTATTGGCCGCTCCTGCCGGCTCATCAGTAATGACGGCTCCCCGCAGAACGGGCGGACAATCCTCTTCTATAATCCATATGCCCGCGACCCCGCGGCCTCCCTTATCCAGGAGACAGCAGATCTCTTCGCACTCTCGCTTGGGGAAGGCCACCAGACGATCTGCTTCTCACCATCCAGACGGCTTGCAGAGGTGATTGCTCTGCGGGCAAGGGATGGGTATGCTCATGATCCCAGGCTCAGAGCCGATATCCTGGCATACCGGGCAGGGTATCTTCCGGAAGAGCGACGGGAGATTGAGGTTGCCATGAAGAGCGGAAGACTGAGAGGGATCGTCACCACGAATGCGCTCGAGCTCGGGATTGATATCGGGACACTTGATACGGTTGTGATGGCGGGATACCCCGGCACCACTCTCTCCTTCTGGCAGCAGGCCGGGCGGGCAGGGAGGAGCGGATCTGACAGTCTCGTTGCCATGGTTGCACGGTATGATCCAATCGACCAGTACTACATGCACCATCCGGACCGCTTCTTCAATACCGCATATGAACATGCCGCAATCGACCTTGAAAACCCCATTGCCCTCTCCGGCCATCTCCTCTGTGCGGCAGCGGAACTGCCGGTCTCCAATGGTGACAGCAGCTACTTTGGCCCGCATACAGCAGACTATCTTGCATCGCTTGCAGACGAGGGGCTGATTGCACGCACCGGGAAGGGATATGTCTATGCAGGGCCTGCACGGGCAACTGAACTGGTATCGTTGACAGGATCAGGTTCCGGCGGATACCGGATCACGCTGAACGGGAGGCTTATTGAGACGATGGACGAGTCGCAGGCGTATCGTGAGGCTTATCCGGGCGCAATCCTCCTCCACCAGGGGGAGAGTTATATTGTCAGGTCAGTTGACCGGAGAGACCATCAGATCCGGGTTGAGCAGACCGATCTGGACTACCATACACGGCCACTGATGAGAAAAGACGTCAGCGTTGACCGGATCATCAAATCAGCCTCTCATGCTGGCATTCAGCTCCTGTTTGCAGGAGTGACCGTCACCGAAGATCTGTATGGGTTTCGGATCGTCAGGTACGACCGCGTGATCGGTTCTTCCGAGGTGGATGCCCCGCCGCTCTCGTTTCCGACACAGGGGCTTCTGATTGGCGTTGATGAGGAGATGCTGGCAGGTTACGGAATTACAAATCCCGATGGCGCCCTCCATGCAGCCGAACATGCGCTGATCGCAGCAATGCCCGGTGTCGTCCTCTGTGACAGGTATGATATCGGCGGGCTCTCGACATCAAGTCATCCGGCAGCAGCGGGGCCTGCCGTCATCATCTATGACGGGTATCTCGGGGGTGCCGGGCTCGCGGCAAAGGCCTATGATCTCATCGGTTCGATCATTGCCCTTGCCGGGGAAATTGTCACGGAATGCCGGTGCATCGACGGCTGCCCCGCCTGCATCTTCTCGCCGAAATGCGGCAACGACAACCAGCCCCTTGACAAGGAGGGTGCAAAGGTGCTGCTTCGGTTGCTTTTGCTTATTCTGCAACAACCCTGCTCTCCACCGTCATGAAGATCGGGCCCCGGAGATCGATCTTCTTCTGGTTATCCGTCACGTAGCGCATCGCGTGCTCCTCGATGCGAATATTCACATCAGATGGGAGTTTTGCCATCTTCACCTGCACGGTTGTGCCTTCCCCGCACCGGGCTGCCTCCTCGATCCGGGCAGCTGCGAGGAGCGAGACCGAATCGACAAACCGGATGCCGGTTGCTATACCGTTTGCCCTGACAGATGCAAACTTCTCTGTATCGGGCACTCCGAGAATTGCACCGTCATGGATGAAGATCTCGTTTCCGCAGGCGGGGCCAAGCAGTCTGGAGTTCTCTTCAGGTTCGGTGACAGAGACATCAATTGCCGTTCCCGAAATCTCACCTGACCAGACCGGAAATGAGCAGGGCGAGGGATCTGCTGCATGAGCTGTTGCGACTGCTGCGATTGTTTTTGCCAGCACCCGTCCGGTTTCTGTGACCGGTTCCTCACGCACCCGGACAAAACGGGCAAGATCATGATCTGTTAATCCGGGTGGATAGAACTGGCCGTAGCTGAGTTTCCTGACATCATCTGCATGGTGGATGATCATTGCAAGCCGCTCAACGCCAAGACCCAGGTTCATCACCGGAACACCGACCCCGTACTCGCCAAGTGCAGACGGGGAGTAAATCCCAAAGGTAGCGACCTCCACCCAGTCATGCACCGGGTGGCGGGCATACACCTCGGTCTGGGTACCCGGCATATAGTATTTTGAACGCTTCTCATCAGGCCGGAACTCAAAGTCGGTGAACCCGAAGGCTGAGAGCAGGCCTTCGGCAACAGCCATTCCCTCATCAAGAGTTACTTCCTCGCCTGCAACGATGCAGGATGCGGAATGGTAGCTCATCAGCCGTGTCGGGCCTTCCTCCTGTTCCCTCCGGAAACACCGGTCAATCGAGAAGAGCCGGATCGGGTGGGGCAGCCGGTCGGCAGATTCGCCAAGCGACATGAACCACCCGGACGTCATGTGGGATCTGAGGGTGGAGCGGGAACATTCAGGCGCAAGTTCCCGGAACTCAGGGAAGACCGCATCCAGGATATGGACAACCATCGCATCATCGATATCGAGGACAAGAGACAGCGCGTGGGTGAGATCGTCGCCATCCACATCACCTTTCTTATAGGCATGCAGGGTGTTTCTGAGTGCATCTTCGGTCTCTTTGCTGACAGTGGATCCAATTATACTCTCGATCCCCTCAATCTGCTTCCGTGCGATCCCGACATTGGGGCGGGGCAGGCCACCAAGATAGAAGACCCGGTCCAGTACCGCCATCGCTTCGGGCCCAAACTGCCGGTATACCTCCTGTTCCTCAACGATAACCGGGTTCATCGCCTCGTCAAAGCCCATGGCAAGGTATGCCTGCCTGAGGCGCTGGATGGTGTCATAGACAGGGTGCGGGCGGGCGCGCCTGTACGTATACCGGGGATACTGGCGGGATACTGGCGGGGTGGAGAGTACCCTGACACCGTCATGCCAGGCCCCTTCAAAATCCTCTTTTGCACGTTTTCTAAACTCTTCTGCATCAAATCTCATAGATCCTCCTCAAGGCAGACAACCCGTGAGACCGGGCTCTCGTCACGGATACGGTACCCGGCGGCACGGGCTACCTTCTCTGCAAAAGACCGGACATAGGCGTGGTCAGGCATCTGCTCCATTGCTAATCTGCTTCGACTGTATCCAAGATACATATATCCTTTGATCTCAACGAATGCCGGGTTTGAATCTGCGATGATCTTCCCGTACTGCCCTGGCGAGTGATCATTCAACCCCTTCACAACAGTCGTCCTGATCGCTGATCTCCGGGATGAAAGATACGAGAGGCTCTCCAGCACCTGCTCCCAGTAACCACCCTTTGGGCGGCAAAGAAGCGCATAGGTCTCCTCATCCGGTGCATCCAGCGAGATATAGAGCTGGGTTGGGAACAGATCAGCTACCACCCATGGGCGTGTGCCGTTAGAGACCACAAAAACGGTATAGCCTTCCTCTTTCAGGGAATCAACAAGCCGGGGCAGGTGTGAATAGCATGTCGGTTCACCTGAGAGCGAGATTGCCACCTGGTTCGGGTGATCGGTTGCTGCCTGCCACCGCGCTTCAGTCACGTCGGGATGGGGTTTATAGCCTGCAAGCCCTTTCCGGTGAAGTTTTTTGATCCCTGAGACGATCTCCTCCGGGGCGAGTTCGCGATCATCATTCATCTCATGCTCCATCGAACGCCAGCAGAAGAGACATTGCTGGTTGCAGCGGAGTGTCGGCGTCATCTGGATGCACCGATGGCTCTCGATGCCGTAAAACTGGTGTTTATAGCACATATTGCCGCCCCGAAGCGCCCGTTTGCTCCACATGCAGGGCTTCACGGATGCGGTTGATTCATTTGAGAGGAAGAGGTATCCCTGCTTCCGCAGGGCATCACATGCTTTCAAGCGCATCGATACCAAGAGTCTCTAATGCTTCCCTGAGGGTATTTCTGGTTGCGTCAACCAGACAGAGGCGGGCATCCCTCCTCTCTCCTTCTGCCTTCAGAACAGGGACAAACCTGTAGAATGAATTGAAGAGATCAGCAAGATCCCGGATATATGTTGCGAGAAGATGAGGGCGGAGATCTGTTACCACGGTATCAAGAACCACAGGGAAACGCGCAAGAGCTTTTGCCAGTGCTATCTCGTGGGGATCATCGTAGGTATAGACGTCGGCAAATGATCCTGCTTTTGCCAGGATTGAAGATGCACGTGCGTGGGCATACTGGATATACGGCGCGCTCTGCCGTTCAAAGTCGAGCGCCTGTTTCCAGTCAAAGACAGTGCTCTTCTCAGGCGACACCCGGATGATATCGTACCGGATTGCACCGACTGCAACAGATCGTGCGATCGCCTGCCGTTCATCCTGAGGAAGATCCGGACGACGTTTCGTCACCTCCTCAAAAGCCCTCTGCGTCACTTCACTGATCAGATCATCTGCTGAGATAAATGTCCCCGAACGTGTGCTCATTGCCCCTTCAGGCAGGGATACAAACTCGAAATGAAGAATTTCTGGCGGCCGCTCCCCGATCAGGCGCAGTGTGGCCTGGAGCTGGGATCCGATCAGCTTATGATCGGCTCCGAGGACATCAATGACCCGGTCATAATTTGCATTTTTCCAGATATGATAGGCAAGATCACGGGCTGCATAGACGCTTGTCCCATCAGCACGCCTGAGAACATACTTCTTCTCAAACCCAGACGAAGAGAGATCAAGTGCGAAAAGACCGCCATCATTTTCTGCTTCATCCTGCCGGGAGAGGAGATCCAGTACCCGCTGCATATCACCGATCCTGACAAACGTGCTTTCACGGACATACCGGTCATGATCGGCATTGAGGTGGAGCAGGGTCTCCCTGATTCCTTCAGTGCAGCAGTCAACTGCCTCCCGGAACTCCTGATCGGCAGAGGGATCCCCCTGTTCGATTCCCTTCATCAGCTCTTCAACCCGTATGTTGATCGAAGCGTCTGCTTCAATCGCCCGGTTGGCCTGTACATACACCCTGGCAGTAAAATGGTCACCCTTCTCATCGGGCTTCCTCTCGATCCCAAGTGTGGAGAGACCAAAGACGACGATTGCTATCTGGCGGCCCATATCATTGAGATAATACTGGACCTCAAGCGGATAGCCGGCCTTCCTGAAGGCGCGTGCAAGCGTGTCGCCGATAACCGTATTCCGGATATGGCCAACATGGAGAGGGCCGTTTGGATTTGCACTTGTATGTTCTATTGAAACCCGCTGGTGCTTTTTTTCTCCACTCCCATACCCGGGTTTTCTCGCCATTTCGACTGAAGAACTGACATACTCCGGGCCAAAGACAAAATTCAGGTATGGTCCTGCTGCAGAGATACTAATGCCTTTTAGTTCAGAATTGCCTTTCAGGCGCCCAAGAAGGTCTGCTGCCACCTGTGCAGGCGGTCTCTTCTCCTTTTTTGCAAGTGCGAACGCAACCGTGGATGCAAGATCAGCATGGTCGCCCCCGTCAACAAGGAGAGGATCATGCTCTCCTGTGCATGCTTTCAGCACGCGTCCAATCAGGTCAGCAGTTTCAGAAAACATTATAGCCCTGTCCTGTACCGCAGGATTGCGGCGATACCGCCGAATGCATTATTGAGCATCGCACCTTCCTCAAAGTCATCGGATATGATCTCAACGTTTGTGCTGCTCTGATCGGCGAGCGTTGTTAGTTCATCAATAATATCGGTCTCTTCTTCCAGCTGGAGCGGAGAGGTGCAGTCCGGGCAGTTCCCAAACTCAATATCAGAGGATTTCTTCCCCGGTTCGGTCTTGACAGTACGCTCCTCGCGATAGCCACAGGCACCGCACCTGATATCCAGGCGGACCTCACGGAGCTTATCAGAGAGGAGAAGCGTATCAACAGCACCGGTCTCAAGGTTTTTCCTGATGCTGGCTTCTCCATATGCGGCAAGCCCGTCATCCTTTGTGAGTTCCTTGAAGAACCGTGACATGATCGCTTTCTCCCTCATCAGTTCGACGCCTTTCAAGGCATCGGCTGCTGCATCAACCAGTTCGGCAAGCCCGCTTTCGTTTGTATACGCAACATCAAAGAGGCCGACCAACCGCTTCTTCACCTCATGATGAAGGAAATCCCCGTCTGCAAACTCTTCTTTGGTTGGTGACGGTCCGCCGATGAGTACACCTTTGAATCGTTCGAAGTAGTCTTTCTCAGAGAGGAAAGCCTCGCTTGATCGCTCCCCGACCTTTTTATAGAACTCATTGATTGCGATCAGCCGGAGCCGCTCAAAACGGGCAGCAGACTGACCACCTTTCCGTTGTTTGCCGGGAACTGTCGAGTTGGTTCCATTTACAGGCTCGATCCGGTTCCCGCGAAG
Organism: Methanocalculus natronophilus; assembly: GCF_038751955.1. Lineage (NCBI taxonomy): Archaea > Methanobacteriati > Methanobacteriota > Methanomicrobia > Methanomicrobiales > Methanocalculaceae > Methanocalculus > Methanocalculus natronophilus. Next base: position 73,000 of record NZ_JBCEXH010000006.1, read on the forward strand.
AAAGCCCCAGTACGCTTCACGCCTGTCGATGACGAGGAGACCGTAGACATACTTCTCCTCAAGCATCTGCTTCAGTGGTTCAAGCTCAAAGCCTGAGCTGCACCGGTACATGTACGTGCCAAGCGGTTCAGGTGGCTCAATGATGGTCGTCTCAAACGAGCTCCTGTCACCGCCGATATTGACCGCACCCGAGAAGACTGCCATCCCATGTTCGGGTGGGAAGCGGTAGCTCTTCAGGCGTGAGAGGATCGAGGAGAGGGCGCTCTGTACATTTGTCTTTGTCTGTTTGCTTTTGATATTCGCTGACTGCCCGTATTCATCACGAAGCTGTGCTGTCACATCGGATATCTGTTTATCCGGGGGTATATACAGGGAGATTAATTCTGTTCCACTCCCCTCTTTCTCCTCAAGCCGCTCAAGCATCTTTTTAAATTCATAGCGGCGGCGTGCCTCGTCTTTATCTGCCTGGGTAGTATCTGCCATGCGTATCTGTCACCAGTATAAAACCGTTTACACTTGTTCTTCTGCCCAAATAAAAGTGCTTATGCAGAATAATGGAGCGCCCCGAAAACGCCCCTGCACCAGTATTCGAATGGATCCGGGATCATAATTCCTGGCATCTGAAGAGGAGGGCGATCGTCTTTGCATCAGCGATCCGGCCATCCCGGGCCATCTCTTCGGCAACGGATCGTCTGATCCTGACGACATCAATCACCTCATCCTCATCGGGCTGGTACTCATCTGCCGGCTCAAGATCACGGGCTTCAAAAAGATGGAGCACCTCGTCGGTGTACCCAGGCGAGGTCAGAATAACACCCCGGGATATAAAATTGCCTGATCTGAGGCGGGTCTCCTCGATCAGCTCCCGGTATGCAGTCTCAACCGGAGTCTCCCCCGGCTCCATGGTACCGGCAGGCGCCTCATAGATATAGTCCCCGACTGCCGGCCTGTACTGCCTGATCAGGTAGCAGTCGTCGCCATCACAGGGGAGCATGGCGACTGCCCCGCCGGGATGGACGATGATCGCCTCCCTGGTCTTCCCGTTTGGAAGGGAAACGTTCCGCAGTTCAACAGAGAGACGCTTTCCCTGGTAGATGATCGTCATTTCAGTACTGCTCCCGGTAGGTGATTGGATCATCTATTCCAACAGCCCGAAATGCCAAAAGCCGGTAGTGGCAGGATGAACAGATGCCGCATGCGGGATCGTTGTCCTGGTAGCAGGACCAGGTCTCGGCATAGGGAACACCAAGCGAGAGGCCCTCCTTCAGTATCTCTGTTTTATTCATCCCGGCAAACGGCGCCATGATCCGGATTGGCGTATCTGCCATTGTCCCCAGATCGATGACCCGCTGGAACGCCTCGATGAACTCCAGACGGCAGTCAGGATACCCTGCATAATCACCTGCCTGCACCCCGATGAAGACTGCATCACCACCGCGGGCTTCACAGAAACTCGTTGCAATAGCAAGCAGGTTCGCGTTCCTGAATGGCACATAGGTATTTGGATGAGTCCCGGACGATTCCTCATGGGTTTCAACTGCCATACCGGGATCGGTCAGGCTGCTTGCTCCAAAGATCCTGAAGTAGTCAAGGGATATGACAACCGGCGGTTCTGTTCCGAGGAGATCTGCTATCCGGCGGGCTGAGCGGAGTTCTCTTGTTTCTGTCCGCTGGCCGTAGGTGATATGGAGAGGGAGGAGATCGTAGCCCATATTCTTTGCATAGTATGCAAGCGTTGCCGAGTCCATTCCCCCGGAGAGGAGACACACTGCTTTCATCGTACACCAATCTGTTTGTGAAGCTGGAGCTGAAGCCGGATCCGGTGATCCCAGCTCAGAAGTTCTTCTGCTATCGCCTGGTAATCAGATCCTGCAACCGGAGAGATAAAGATCTCCGCCTCTGTCGGGTGGGACCTGATGATGTCATGGGCATACTCAAGATCAGCCAGGTTCTGGACAACGAACTTGACCGAGTCTTCTGCGCGCAGCCCTGCAAGGAGACTGGTATCGCTCGTCTCACCAGATGACGGGCATTTGACATCCAGGGTGATGGATGCAAACGGAGTGACCGAATCAACTGGTATCGTACCATTTGTCTCAATATCAGTCATATATCCCAGACGGCTGAACTCTTCAAGGAGAGGGAGGAGTTCTTCTGCCTGGAGAAGCGGTTCTCCTCCGGTAATACAGAGATAGCTATTGCCAATCTCCCGGATCGTCTGCAGGATCTCGTCTCCGGTGAGTTCTGATCCTGCACCCGGATCACGCGCCGCAGGCGTGTCGCACCACCGGCAGTTCAGATTACAACCCGCCAGACGGAGAAACGTGCAGCGGAGACCCTGGTTCCTGCCTTCACCCTGAAAACTTGAAAAGATCTCCGCAACCCTCATATTACCGCTCAACCTCGGCAAAACATCCGGCAGACTCCCATACCCGCACCCTGACGACACGGCAGTCAAGACCCATGCTGCGGCAGGAAGAGTCGATTCGATCTGCGATGTCAACAGCCAGGAGCTCGCTGGTTGGATCCCCAGCTGTTGTGACGACATCCTGGTACTCAGAGAGGCATGCAACCATCGGATCATCGCAGTTTAGGATCACCTGGTGGTCATAGACCTCAACAAGATTTTTGATACAGTTGTAATCAAGGAGGATCTGCGTCTTCTCGTCTACTGCCCCTTCAAGCCAGACTTCCGTCCGCCACCGGTGGCCGTGAAGACGGGCACATTTTCCATCATAGTGAAGGAGGCGATGACTTGCATCGAAGAAGACCTCTTTGTAGATGCGCAGAGACATATGGTATACTGATTCGCGAAGATAAGGTATAAGGTTATTATTAGTGACCACGCATGAATGTAGGAACGCGTGGTCTGCGGATAGTATATAAAACACTTCCGCGCAATATGTATTCCAGATTCTGGAACGTCCACCGGATCAAAAACCAAAATATTGAGGTCTATTCATGGGACAGGGAAAATTTGCAGCGAGAAAACTCCAGCGCGACTCAAAGAAGTTCCGCTGGAGTGATTCGAGATATGCACGCCGTGCACTTGAGCTGAAGCTGAAGGCAGATCCGCTGAAAGGATCGCCTCAGGGCCGTGGAATCGTCCTTGAAAAGGTCGGTGTCGAGGCAAAACAGCCAAACTCGGCGATCAGGAAATGCGTACGAGTACAGTTGATCAAAAACGGCCGTCAGGTAACCGCATTCGCAGTGGGCGACGGTGCGATCAACTTCATCGATGAACACGACGAAGTGACGATTGAGGGAATCGGCGGACGTATGGGGCGTTCAATGGGAGATATCCCAGGTGTTCGTTTCGTGGTAACCGCAGTAAACAATGTTTCACTCCACGAACTCGTCCTTGGACGGAAGGAGAAGGCGCGCAGGTGAGTCTGATGACAGAAGAAGAGCAGACCACGCAGAAGGCAATCCTTCTCTTCAACAAATGGGATCCTTCAGAAGTTGTAATCAAGGATCCGGGGCTTGAGCGGTATGTCACCATACAGTCAATGGCTGTTCCGCACAGCTGCGGCCGTCTCACCCAGCAGCAGTTCACCAAATCGGGAATGGCAATCGTTGAGCGGTTGATCAACCGCCTGATGCAGGTTGAGCACAATACCGGGAAAAAGCAGCTCTGCACGCGGATCGTGATGGACTCATTCGATATCATCCATGCAAAAACCAAGCAGAACCCGATCCAGGTGCTCATTGATGCAATTGGAAATACAGGGCCTCGTGAAGAGACGGTCAGGCTGAAATATGGTGGTATCAATGTTCCAAAATCGGTGGATACCGCACCGATCCGCAGGGTCAATACCGCACTGAAATATATCGCAACCGGCGTCTGGCGGGGATCCCACAAGACAAAGAGATCGGTTTCCCAGGTTCTTGCCGATGAGCTGATCGCTGCATCCAAAGGCGACTCAAAGTGCTTCTCCGTCGGTAAAAAGGAAGAAGTCGAGCGGATTGCAAAATCCGCCCGCTAATCAATACTTTTTTGGTGAGTTATGTCACGCGGCAAAAAGATGGTGGAGAAGGTTTCGGAGCTGATGGACAAGCCCGAATTTATCCGAAATATTGGTATTGTAGCACATATCGATCATGGGAAGACCACGTTCTCTGACAACCTCCTCTCAGGAGCAGGAATGATCTCAGAGGAACTTTCCGGAAAGCAGCTCTTCATGGATTCAGATGAGGAGGAGCAGGCTCGCGGCATCACAATCGACGCCTCAAACGTCTCGATGGTCCACGAGTATTCAGGAAAGGAATACTTAATCAACATGATCGATACCCCCGGCCATGTCGACTTTGGTGGTGACGTCACCCGTGCGATGCGCGCTGTTGACGGTGCAATCGTCCTCGTCGATGCAGTGGAAGGGCCGATGCCCCAGACCGAGACCGTTCTGAGACAGGCGCTCAAAGAAGGTGTCCGGCCGGTTCTGTTCATCAACAAGGTGGATCGCCTTATCAATGAGCTGAAAGTCGATCCACAGGAGATGATGATCCGGCTTGGGCGGGTCATTGATAAGGTCAATACACTGATCAAGGGCATGAACGAGAAGATGTACACCGAAGGTGGCTGGAAACTCGATGCAGCAAACGGTACTGTTGCCTTTGGATCAGCCCTCTACAACTGGGCCGTCTCGATTCCCTATATGCAGAAGAGCGGTATCTCCTTCAAAGAGGTGATTGACAAGTGCAATGCAGGCGACATGAAAGCACTTGCAAAAACCAGTCCCCTCCATGAAGTGGTTCTTGATATCGTTGTCAAGCATCTCCCAAATCCAATCGACGCACAGAAACGGCGTATCCCGATCATCTGGCATGGAGACAAGGAAACTGTCGAAGGAAAGGCAATGCTCTCCTGTGACTGGAAGGGCCCCGCTGCAATGATGATCACCGACATCTCGTTTGACCCCCATGCAGGAGAGGTCGCAACAGGCCGTCTCTTCTCAGGAAAGCTCTCCCGCGGCATGGAACTCTATGTCGTCGGAACTGCCGGAAAGCCGAACCGTCTCCAGCAGGTCGGTATCTTCATGGGCCCGACCCGTGTCGAGGTGGAGCAGATCGTCGGCGGCAACATCGCTGCAGTCACCGGTCTCAAAGATGCAATCGTTGGTTCAACAGTCACCTCCAGCAAGGAAATGGTGCCGTTTGAGTCGCTGAAACACTACTCGGAACCGGTCATGACGGTTGCTGTTGAAGCAAAGAACATGAAGGACCTCCCAAAGCTTGTCGAGGTGCTTCGCCAGGTGGCAAAGGAAGATCCAACCATCCGCATCAACATCAACGAGGAGACCGGAGAGCACCTGATTGCAGGTATGGGCGAACTGCACCTGGAAGTCATCTGTGGCCGTATCCGCCGTGACAAGAACGTGGATATTGTCACCTCTGAACCGATCGTTGTCTACCGTGAGACCGTCACCACAAAAGCAGGTCCCGTCGAGGGCAAGTCGCCAAACAGGCACAACAGGTTCTACATTGAAATTGAGCCACTCGAGGATGAGATTGTATCTGCAATTCAGACTGGCGAGGTCTCAATGACCATGAACAACATCGAGCGGCGTGATATCCTGATCGAGCGTGGCATGGACAAGGAAGAGGCGAAGAATGTGAAGGACATGTATGAGACAAACATCTTCATTGACATGACAAAGGGTATTCAGTACCTCAATGAAACAATGGAGCTTGTCCTTGACGGTCTGCATGAGGCGCTTGATGGCGGCCCCCTCGCAGACGAACAGGTGCAGAGAGCCAAGATCCGCCTGATGGATGTAAAACTGCACGAAGATGCGATCCACCGTGGTCCTGCACAGGTAATTCCGGCAGTGAGATCAGCTGTGAAGGCAGCTATCCTCATGGCAAATGACCAGCTTCTTGAACCTGTTCAGAAGATCCAGATTACTGTTCCCCAGGATCAGATGGGGGCTGCCATATCCCAGATTCAGGGTCGGCGGGGACAGCTCGGCTCAACCGATTCCGAAGGCGACCAGATCGTTGTCAATGGTACTGCACCGGTTGCCGAACTCTTCGGATTTGCAGGTGATCTCAGGTCCGCAACAGAAGGCCGTGCCATGTGGAGCACCGAATTCGCCGGGTTCCAGCTTGTCCCCTCAAGCCTTGTCAAAGAAGTTGTGATGGGTATCCGGAAGCGGAAGGGATTAAAAGAGCAGATCCCAACACCAAACGACTACCTCGCATAACCCGATCAACACCCCCCCTGTCTCTTTTTTTCCTCCACCAACTGCAGGAGCGACATTTATTACTTACGTTGACCAAGGAATTGCCATGGCAATCGATTGGTATGACGAGTTTGTTGATCTGAACTATACGCCTGCACAGGATGATATCATCTGTCTCTTCTCCTGTGATCCCGCCCAGGGGATCAGTATGAGGGAGGCGGCCGGCAGGGTTGCATCCGAGAGCTCCACCGGGACGTGGACAACACTCCATTCCCTCCCTCCACGGATGCGGGAACTCCAGGCTACTGCCTTTGAGATCGAAGAGCCCTATATCAGGATAGCCTACCCGATCGGGCTCTGGGAGGAAGGAAATGCCGTCCAGCTTCTAAGCGGCATAGCCGGGAATATATTTGGGATGAAAGCAATCGAGAACCTCCGCCTCATCGATGCAACGCTTCCTGAAGCATATATCAGGCATTTTAAAGGCCCTCATTTTGGAATAGATGGGATCAGGGATCTGACAAAAATTCATGGGCGGCCGCTCACCGGTGCGGTTCCCAAGCCAAAGATCGGGTTCTCTGCTGCCGAACATGCGGATATTGGGTTTGAGACCTGGATGGGAGGCTTCGACTTTGTGAAGGATGACGAAAATCTCACATCCACCGCTTTCAACAGGTTCGAGGAGCGGGTTTTGAAACTGACTGAGAAACGGGAGATCGCCTCCCGCAAGACCGGGGAAGAGAAATCTGCCTTCATCAACATTACCGCCAGCACAGAGACGATGAAACAGCGTGCTGATATGCTTGCTGCAAATGGATGGAATTATGCGATGATTGATGTGGTGGTTGTCGGAACAGCCGCCGTGATGGATCTCCGCGACTACTGTTCAGACCTCGGCCTTGCAATCCATGCGCACAGGGCGATGCATGCGGCATTTGACCGGCACCCACGGCATGGGATGACAATGCAGTTTTTGGCAAAGATGATGCGGCTGATTGGGGTTTCCCAGATCCATACCGGAACAGCAGTTGGGAAACTGGTTGGAACACCTGAAGAAGCCAGAATACTCGCAGACACCCTCAGGGAGAAGAAGACACAGGAAGTCAGCCACGTGGCACTTGAACAGGACTGGGGTGCAATAAAAAGTGCGTTCCCGGTTTCGTCAGGCGGACTGCACCCGGGGCTTGTCCCCGATGTCCTGGACATCTATGGAGAGGAACTTGTTCTTCTTGTATCAGGAGGTATTCACGGCCACCCCGACGGGACACGGGCAGGGGCAGCCGCTTCCATGCAGGCGATCGAGGCATGGCAGGATGGGATCACCCTTGAAGAAAAAGCTGCACATGCACCAGAACTGAAGAAAGCACTTGAGAAATGGGGCACGTACAAGCCGATGTGAGAGAACCATTCAACCTTTTTTCTTTGCCTCCTCTCTATGTCATGTGGGTAGTTTGAAGCAGGTGCGGCGCGGGTATCGGGGGGCGGGGTCAGGCGAAAGAGGCAGGCTGACAGAACTGATACACCCTTGCTCAGGAGAGCAACCTGAAAGGCGATTCCGAAGGAAGCGGGGTGTTATCTGCTTCTGGCAAGCCAAACGGAGCATTCCCGCCCCTCCCGCGCCAGCATCTGCGGCAACCCGGCACGAACCTCCCTTGCGAAGCATTTGCGGACGGGGAGAGGGGCGGTGGGGGCTTCTGACATATGTCGTCATGTACATTGGTCATAAAATAGCCATTTTGAGGCCATTCATGTAGTATGACAGCCTTTGGATAGTACTAGCCTTCAGAAATATGGAGAAGAACCCATTTTTTTCAGACCTCAGACGGCCGCCGTCTCTGCATTCTCATCCAGAGCCCGATGCCCTCCACCAGGAGGGAGAGCCCGATTGCAAGCACAACTGCCCCCAGAATAAGCATCAGCAGTTCTATTGCCGCCTCAGGGAGAAACAGGATGAGAAACGCAAGCATTGCAGAGAGGATACCGACAACAAGACGAAGCCAGAACCCTTCAGGGACGGCTTTTGGCCCGTGAAGTGTCCGTCCAAGGGAGAACCATGCACTTGCCAGTGTCCATGCGGCAAGAACCAGGAGAACAAAGGATTGGAGCTCAAGCACCTCTGCAAAGAGTGCGTTTATTCCAAGAAGCACGATCCCAAACCCAAGTACAAGTCTCCCTGCTGATTGTATCCCAAATGGCCGGAGATGAATTGCATTTTTGAAAAAAGGGATCGAGAGGAGAAAGAAGCCTGCCGGAACAAGGAGAGCAAGGAGACTGCCGAAGGTGATAACCGGCTCAGTTATGATCCATGTGCCAAGCAGCAGCATGACGATGCCGGTCAGTACAATCAGGCGCCATGTTTTCGCCTGTTCGGAGAGTTCTGTTGCAGTATACGATGGGAGTGTCTTTCGCGAGTCGCTGATGAGAGCGGCAAAGGTATCAATGACCATCAGGACGAGCGGGGCATCATCTGCAAGATGCAGGATAGGGTGCTCTCTGGGATCATAGCGGTCAAGATGCACCCGGAATTCAGTTGCCGTCTCATGCAGGTGGTACTGCCCGTGCCGGTAGCTTGCGATTGTACCAGGGCTTGGTATATTCAGCCGTGAGCGTACCCAGTGTTCGGAGAGTGGTGTCTGCACCTCGTTTTTCCGGACAACCACCTCCCAGACCCCGTCATGGAGAGGGGAGAGGAGATCTTCAAGCTGCTGCAATAGAAACTCCCCAAACGAAAAAAAAATCAGGTGATCCGGGGTACAGCCTCTGTTACCTCTGTTATGGTCACGGCAGTTGGATCAACCATCCAAAGCAATAGTGCAAGAACGATGAGAAGGACAAGAACGAGGATCGGCAGGAGGATCGCAACAACAGCCCGCAGTGTCGATATGGCATGATACTCGCGGAACCCCATCACAATCAGGATGAAACCCCATATCCCTGCGAGAAGATTGATAACTGGGATCCAGCCTATTGCAGCATTCGGTGTTTCAGCAAGTGCGCATGCACGCACCGAGGCGGTAAAGTCGCCGCTGCCACCGACAATCTTTGCACAGATATGGAAGATTGCTGCAAGTACCAGAAGAGCGATTGTGCCCATGATAACAAGCCCGATGATGAAGACGATCACCCCCATGATATCATGAATGGGCATAAATGCCATCGGGTGGGATGGACCAAGAAGGTAGGTGACCACTGAAGTCAGGATTGAAAACACGAAGATGACGATCAGGTAATAGACAACTGCATCGGTGAGCGATGCAGACCGGCTCTTTGCAAGCGTCTCACCCGGAGATGTAATCATCCCCCAAAACGTCTCAATAAAGGGTAGTGACATAGGAAATATTAGGGTAGGTTCAAATAAATACTCTTTTGCGGCCTATGGCATCTCAGGCCCCTAAAACCCGCGATGATCATCAATTTTGACGAGATGCTCCTCAAATGATCCCCCTGCATAGACCAGCACGCGCACCGGTTCACCCTTCCGGTACGTCCTGAGTGCCTGATCGTAGGCCTTCCTGACATGCCGGAGGTTCTCTTCATCAAAGAGACGATCAATTGCTTCCCAGAATCCTATCTGCTGCCTGATAAAGTCGAGCTCATAGGAGAAGACCAGGTCAGCAATCCGGCCTGCCTCTTCAGAATCGATCTCACAATGATACTCCCCATGGTCGCCAAGGCCGGCGATCTGCCGCCAGTCCACCACCCCGTCGCCATCTGGTTCCCGGTGGAGCATATAGGGGTAGATACAGCAGATCGAGAAGCGGTTGTCATAGATTCTGCACCGGTTGTCGTCATCCAGAAAGGTGCATCTCCCGTCTCCATGAACCCGCAGGGCATAGCCTGAGACATAGAGGGTGCCATGCTGATCACCATATTCAAAATCCGGTGCGGGAACAAGGGCATCCGGATGATAGCGTCTGAGATACGGGAGATCGCGTTCAAGAAGAAAGACATGCCCGTTATAGGATGCAGTACAGCACCGGCCGCATCCCTCACAGGCAAATCCGACATCCCGGATAATCTCCACCAGTCTGTTGGCAGGATACGTGAGAAGATCTGCTTCTTCACGCCTTCGTGTGAGAATCTGGTTTTGTATGGACCCTTTCCAGCCCGGCCGATATGGAGGAGTCATTCATCTGAGAGGAGAAGAGCCCGGATATACGGGTTGTAGACTGCTCCTCCGCAGGAGACACACTCGATCTCACCGACATCTATGATCTCGGCCGTCACATCGCTTCCTTCCAGAATCATGAACCCCTCTTCCTCCATGATCCTGAAGAAGAGATCAATCTCAAGGTAGGGGCGTGCTTTTGGAGGAACCATAAGGTAGTCGGTGAGATCCTCGTTCATGGTCGAATGACGTGCAATATGCTCATCAAAAAAGAGATAGACCTCGATTGTATATTGTGCATGCAGATCCTGCAGTTCGGGGAGGCCAATTCTCAAGCCGGGGATAATACCGAGAGCTTCACATTTTTCAGATGCGCTGCTCCCGGCAAGCTGCTGGTATTCCTGCCAGGGAGTGGTGGTAGAGGGATGGGTATCTCTCATGCTGAACTGTACCTTCGTAGTAACAGACAATAAAAGCTAGCCCAAACAGCAACCAGCAGATCAGACCCAGCAGATCAGATGATAAATACCACGAGATAGTAGACGAAGAGAATCGCAGCCATGACCACGAGACTCATGCCGGTTTCATGAACCGGGGCTCCATTACCGGGATACTGCGCAATGAGCTTTTCAAGCTGTGGATCAGAACGCCTGCCCATCCCGACAGCTGCCTGAGCCCTGAGCAGATTCCTTCGCAACATGATCACAGCCCCCATAAGCGGATTTTTCACAAGCCAGCAGCTTTTCCTGCCAATCGTTGTGATAATACCAGACATTGCACCTGCAACTGCCGGGAGTGTGAACCGTGAGATCCGGAGTATTCCATGTCCAGCTTTGACATAGAGAGCCATCATATCCGGCGGGCTATATGTAATCGGCCTGATGATGTTCCTGGCAACCCAGAGATTCAGGATGACAGCTGCAAAGATGATGATCATCTCGAGGATATGTGCCATTCCAAAGACATTGTGGAACACCGGATAGGGGAGAATCCCAAAGAGCACCCCTGGATAGACACCATAGACGAGACAGGCAGCACCCAGTGCTGCCATTGGTATCTTCATTGGGAGCGGGGGATCAGATGCCACGATACCCTGCTTCTCCTTTATGAACGCATAGTAGTTCAGTTTGATAAAGGAGAGGAATGTCCCGACTGATCCGATCAGCAGAAGTGTTTCCAGGGTGAAAAAGCCGCTCTCTGCCGCAGCAGCAACGATCAGTTCCTTGCTGACATACCCTGAAAAACCCGGAACTCCGGCAATTGCGGCTGATGCAAGCAGGGATGCCGCAAACGTGAGAGGCATCTGTCTCCTGAGCCCCCCAAGTTCCTTGAGCCGGTATCGTCCTGTCTGGAGAATGATTGCACCTACCACCATGAAGAGGAGGGTCTTGTAGATGATATTGTTGAAGAGGTGAGCCATCCCTCCATTGATCGCAAGGGTTGTCCCGATCCCGATTGCAGTGACCATATACCCGACCTGGCTGATGATATGGTAGGAGAGAAGGGAACGCATATCATCCTGGAGAAGAGCGAAGACGATGCCATAAACGACCATGATCGCTCCCAGGTACATCACCACCTCAGATCCGGGGAGCACCCGTGCCAGAAGGTAGACTGCTGCTTTTGTCGTGAAGATGCAGAGGACAACAGACCCTACAATCGATGCCCGGGGGTAAGAATCGGGGATCCAGACATGGAACGGGATAATGCCCGCGTTGAGGCCGATTCCAATCAGAAAGAGGAGTGAAACCAGTCCCGGCCCGGCAGCGGTGATAGCAAGCGATCCGGTTTCAGCAAACTGCATGGCTATTGCGCCAAGCAGGACGGCACCACCAAGGATATGCAGCATGGCATACCGGTATCCTGCACCTTCCGCATATGCACCTCCATACCAGATCAGGATAAGCGACGAGAGTGCCAGCAGCTCCCAGAAGAGGAAGAGGGAGATGAAATCACCTGCAAAGACAATCCCGACACCTGATCCGATCTGGAGCAGGGTGGCTGCCTGGTGCCAGAGCCTGTCCTCCCCGTGTGCATAGATAACAAGCAGTACACCAACACCTGCAAAGGCATAGCCTACAAGGATAGAAAGCCCCTCGACTGCAAGGAGTGTAAGACTGATACCGGGGAGGAGCTGGAGATGCCACCCCGAGTGCCCCGGTTCAAGGAGTGTAATGCCGGCAAGGCCGATAATTGCAACCAGGAGCAGAAATTCATGCCTGAGCCTTTTTGGGATGACAGGCAGCAGGAGAGCGCCGAGGAGATAGACGAGAAAGGGAGGGAACAACATCATGGAAGAGCCTCCCGCGAGAAGAGCGTCCGCTCACCATCTGCATCTGATCTCTTCTGTATCTCCTGTCTATTCATATCTATCAGTCCAAACAAGATCCTATCATGACTTTTTTTTACATTCCTGGCTCTCCGGGGAGGCAGGTATTGTTGGTAATTTTGCCGGATATCAGACACGTGCCGGATGGACACCCGTCCCGGCAGGTTATCTATCGCGAAGAGAGAATAGTGAGGAATCACGTTGATTCAGTAGCATATCGTTGTATCTGCTCCTGTCGGTTGAGAGGAGAATCATACATATACTACAACCCTGGAGATAATAAGTTTTACCGGCAATTTTCTCTTCAATTCCAAAGTTCGCATACCATACCCGGCTTTTGTGGGAGTTGATCTGGAAAGTGACGCTGGATCCGGCTGCAGTTTTGCTTCATCTGCAGGCAGACAAGCCGCCTAGAAGATGAAGACCGTGAGAAAGTAGGCAAATATAATCAGGGATATGAGAACCGGCCCATACCTGGCATCGATTGCCTGCGGATCAGTTCCGGGATACTGCGACTTCAGAAGACTAATCCGCTCCTGCTGATGACGCCTTGCTGCCTCAATAGAACAGATTCTGAGGTATGCTGAGCGGGCAAAAATCTCAACAGCCAGCACCGGGTTTTGCATAAACCAGATAACCCCTTTCACAGCAGAGGTGATCCACCCGGTGAGTGCAACTGCAAGGGCAGGGAGTGTCTCCCTGGAGAACGCAAGAGCGGCAGCACCAAGCACCCGGTAGAGATCCATGAAGTCCGGGGGGATGCCTGCAGGCATCCGGATCCTGCTTCCGGCTTTCCAGAGGATCAGCAGGATCAGCCCGAAGATGACGATCATCTCGATGACATGAACCGGCGCAAGCACCGTGTGTGTCACCGGATACGGCAGGATACCAAAGAGGAGAGCCGGGTACAACCCATAGAGAATACAGGCAAAGGCGGTGGCACCCATTGCAAGCTGCATTCCAGCCGGAGGATCGCTTGTAGCAATCCCCGGCTTCTCCCTGAGAAAGGCATAGTAGTTCAGCTTGACAAAGGAGAGGAATGTACCGACTGATCCGATTAGGAAGAGGATCTCAAGGCTGAAGAGACCGCTCTCTGATGCAGCAGCGACGATCATCTCCTTGCTGATATAACCATTGAAACCCGGAACACCAGCAATCGCAGCAGATGCGATGATGGAGAATGCAAACGTGAGTGGCATCTGCTTTCTGAGGCCCCCAAGATCCGAGAGGCGGTGAAACCCGGTCTGGTAGATGATCGCCCCGGCGACCATGAAGAGAAGAGCCTTGTAGAAGATATGGTTGAAGAGATGGGCGATACCTCCATTAACTGCAAGTGCGGTTCCAATCCCGATTGCAGCAACCATGTATCCGACCTGGCTCACGATATGGTAGCTGAGAAGTGTCCGCATATCATCCTGGAGCAGTGCAAAGACGATGCCATAGACGATCATGATCGCTCCAAGGTACATCACTGCTTCCGAGCCGGGAAGAGTTCTGGCAAGGAGATAGATCGCAGCTTTTGTGGTAAAGACACAGAGTACGACTGAGCCGGCTATCGAGGCTTTCGGGTATGCGTCAGGGAGCCATGCATGGAGCGGAACCATCGCCGCATTCATCCCGATACCAAGGATGAAGAGTATGGTGGCAAGACCGGGTTCTGCAAGGCCCACCATGAGCGACCCTGTCTCCCTGAACTGGATTGCGATTCCGCCAAGAAGAAAGACGCCGCCGAGGATATGCATCAGGGCATACCGGTACCCGGGACCAATCGAGCCTGCCCCTCCGTGCCAGATAAGGAGCAGCGACGAGATGGCAAGCAGTTCCCAGAAGAGGAAGAGGGTGACAAAATCACCTGCAAAGACGATACCCATGCCAGCTGCCACCTGGAGGAGTGTTGCTGCCTGGTGGGTGATCCGCATCTCTTTGCATGCATAGAGAACCGCAAGGATGCTGATTGCAGCAAAGATATACCCGACCACAAGGGAGAGGGGATCAACCGAGAGAAGGATCAGGTCAATACCCGGGAGAAAGGGAAGAATCCACCCGGAATATACCTCCGGAAGGAGCGCAACACTCAGAAGACCCAAAACCGTAACGCCTGCGATCCAGCCATGTCGGAGGCGCCCTGGAATTACCGGAAGCAGAAGGGCTCCAAGGAGATAGATGACAAAAGGAGCGATGATAGTTCCCATTTATCCCTCCTGACAGGGAGATGAGCTGCCAGGGCAGAACTGTTCCGTCCAGTTTCCTGTACTCTCCTGCATGTGCGGCACGAAACAATTCTCCTTCCAGCGTATTCCGGACTATCCACATTCTCCGGAAGAAAGAGGGTGGAAGAGATGGAGTGTGCCATCCCACCCAGGCATTCGTCCTGAGAAAAAGTTAGTATAGTATCTCCACATCAGCCAATAAAGTTTCCCGGGTTTTTTTGAAAGGAAGACAAAAGAAATGACGAGATCCCAAAACCCCTTGCAGTGCCGGCCGTTGCCCCCCTGCCCTGGTGGAGAGAGGATTTTCTGCTGCAGAGACGAATACCATTAAGGAGTATCCAAAAAAACCGGAATACTACAATGAAAAATCCCTTCCATATCATGATCATCCCCACGCTTGGCTGCCCTTCAGACTGCGCATACTGCTGGAGTTCTGATCCATCGTCACCGGTGATGACAAGAGACACAATCCTTGCTATCAGGGACTGGCTCTCGGATTACCAGGAAAACCCCGTCACCATCACCTTTCACGGAGGGGAACCACTGCTTGCAGGTGCTGATTTTTACCGGGAGGCACTCCCGGTTCTCGCAGACGGTCTTGCGCATCTCACCCCGGAATTTGCGCTCCAGTCAAACCTCTGGCTGATGACACCTGAGCTGGCGGAGGTGCTTGCCACATACAATGTTCCGATTGGATCCTCAATTGATGGTCCGGCTGATATCACCGATCTCCAGAGGGGGGACGGTTACTTTGAAAAGACGATTGCGGGATACAGAATTGCCCGCGACCATGATCTGATCGTCAGGTTCATCTGCACCTTCACCAACCGGTCTGTTGCACGGCGGGAGGAGATCTTTGACTTTTTCATGGAGAATGAATTCCCGATGAAACTCCATCCGGCACTCCCGTCGCTTCGGTCCGGGCAGCCGGATGAGTGGGCGCTCTCACCTGAAGCATATGGAGAACTGCTCGTCTATCTCCTCGACCGGTACCTGGAGAACCTCAACCAGTCGGTTGTGATGAATATCAATGATCTCGTCAAAGCCGTCATCACCCGGCACGGGACGGTCTGCACCTATGTGGACTGTATGGCAAACACCTTCGCAATCGGCCCGGACGGTGGGATATACCCCTGTTACCGGTTTGTCGGGATGCCGGAGTTTCTGATGGGTAATGTCGCTTGCAAACCAACAAAAGAGGACCTGCAGGAGACCCGTCCATGGAAGATGCTGCAGGAGTTCAAAAGCTATGTCGATTCAGCATGCGGCAGCTGTTCCCATATCCAGTACTGCCGTGGCGGCTGCCCCTATAATGCAATTGCACCCACGAACGGGAGAATCGAGGGTGTCGATCCCCACTGTACCGCATACAAGCGTATCTTTACAGAGATTCATGACCGGCTCAATGCCGAGATGTTTGAGACGGATTCAGTCCGTATGCGGAGACGACGGCGATCAAAGCCAGGTGTCATGGCGCTGATGCAGAAGATCATCGCTGAGTGACCTTTTTTTTAAAAAAACAAACGGATATACGGCAGATTATGGCCGTATATCCACCAGTATCTCTGAAACGGCAATCTCGATGAGATCAAAGAACGGGAGTGCCGGGAAGAAGAAGATCATAACCGAGATGACTGTTGTGATGATGATTGGAACAAGCATAAAGAGCGGGGGCTCAGCCACACCTTCAAGAGCAGACTCATCGTCTGGCATATCCAGAACCATCGTGTAGATGACCGGGAAGAAATATGCGGCATTCAGAACGGCACTTGCGATGATGACCAGCAGGAGGATGGCCATCCCGCCTTCGACTGCGCCAAGTGCCAGGTAGATTTTGCTGATTACCCCTGCCATCGGAGGTATGCCGCAGATGCCGATTGCAGCAAAGGCAAACATCAGGCAGGTAATGGGCATCTTCTTCCCGATACCTTTCATATCAGAGATATATTCCCTGCCTGCGGAAACGATCACCGCTCCCGCAACAAAGAAGAGGGTGATCTTCAGGAAGGCGTGGATCGGAATATGTGCCATTGCCCCGATCATACCGGCAACAGAGAGCATCGCAACACCAAGGAGGATGTAGGAGAGCTGGCTCACTGTTGAGTAGGCAAGCCGCAGTTTAAGGTTATCCTCCATGAGAGCAAAGAGCGATGCGACGATGATGGTAAAGGAGGCGATCACCGCAAGCAGGATGCCAAGGCCAAGTGTCTCCATCAGCTCAAGCCCAAATACCCATCCTGCCATCCTGACGATGCCAAAGACCCCGGCAGTGACGACGGCAACCGCATGGAGAAACGCGGAGACCGGTGTCGGGGCAACCATCGCTGCGGGGAGCCATGCATGGATCGGCATCCAGGCAGCCTTCACAAACCCGACCATGAAGAGGAGGAAGAGGATCTGCAGGGTGAGTGCGGGTGCAGCCCCGGCAAGGAATCCGCCGGGGACAAACCCGGTTGTTCCTGTCAACAGGTAGGTCATGATGACCGCAGCCAGAAGGAAGATACCCCCGATCAAAAGGTATGCGAGGTACTTCCTCCCCTCTTTCATTGCCTTTTCCGTCTCAACGTGGACGACGAGCGGGTAGGTGATGATCGTCAGGATCTCATAGAATATGAAGAGCGTCAGGAGATTAGCCGAGAAGGCTATACCGACTGCTGCGGCGATGGCAACTGCGAAACAGAAGAAGAACCTGGTCTGCGCATGCTCGTTCTTTGCCCGCATATACCCGATTGCATAGAATGAATTGAGGAGCCAGAGGAGGGCGGCAGTGAAGGCAAAGAGCATTCCAAATGCATCCACCTTCAGCACGAGATCGCCGCCCGGCACCATCGGAACAATCAGGAGTGTGATCTTTTCTCCTGAAAGAATCGCAGGCAGCATTGCGGCAACTGTTCCAAACATTGCAGTGGCAGAGGCTATTGTCACGCCATCCCGGATATTTGGGTATCTTCCGAGGAGCGGGATGAGAATAGCTGCAATAAGCGGTATTGTGAGTGCAACAGCCGGGAGAACGCTTATGATACCCTCCATCAGGCACCTCCAAGGAGCAGTGCTGCTGCCGGGCCGACGATGCCCATCACCGGCTCGATACAGATGCCGAGGAAGAGGCAGAGGAGGGCAAGGGAGACCATTGGTGCGAGCATCGAGACCGGTACCTCACGCCCCAAAAACGCAGGTTGCGGTGCATGATCTCCATGATCCCCGCCTGCAAAATAGGCGATCTCAATGAAACGCCAGATATAGACGACCGCAAGCAGGCTTCCGGCAAGGAGGATTGCGGCATATAGCCAGAGCCCGGCATCCAGTGCCCCGAGTACCAGGTAGTATTTGCTCATGAACCCGATTGTCGGAGGAATCCCAATCATCGAAGCTCCGGCCAGGGCAAATGCCGCACATGAGATCGGCATCCGGGTGGCGATCCCCTTCATATCGCTGAGCCGGGATGTCCCTGCCTGGTAGATGATTGCCCCGGCAACCATGAAGAGGCAGCCTTTCATCACGGCGTGGCCGAGGATATGCAGAAGACCGCCTTCAAGTGCGATCAGGTTCGCAACTCCAAGAGCGAACATAATATACCCGACCTGGCTGACGCTGGAGTAGGCAAGAAGCCTCTTCAGATCGGTCTGTGCAATCGCAAGTACTGCTCCTGCGATGATCGCAATTGTCGAAACAATCAGGATAAAGTCGGTTATCGGGAAGCTTTCGATAATATAGGATGGTGTAAAGACGGAGAAGAGCATCCTGAAGAGGGCATAGATACTGACTTTTGCCATCACGGTTGAGATGAGAACAGTCACTGCGGACGGGGCTTCCGTATATGCATCGGGGAGCCAGAGATGAAGCGGGAAGAAGGCTGCTTTAATCGAGAACCCGATGATCATAAAGAGGAAGGCTGCATGAACGGTGGAGAGCTCATAGGATGCAGGGAGGAGAACCGCAAGCTCTGCCATATTCAGTGTGCCCGTGGTGACATAGAGATTGCCGATGCCAAGAAGGATAAAACCGGCTGCAATCGATCCGAGGACGAGATAGTTGAATGCCGCGACATACGAGTACGATCGCCTTGAGGTTGCTATCAGGGCATAGGCGGCAATCGAGGAGATCTCAAGGAAGACGTAGAGGTTGAAGATATCGCCTGTGATCGTCATCCCGATGAGGCCGATTATGAGGAGCTGCAGCAGAACATAGAACGAGACGGTCTTTTCATATGGAACCTCTTTTTCGATGCTCTTCTTCAGGTAGATGACAGATGCAAGGGCGAGGAACATGATGGTTACCAGGATGAACCCGCTGAAGGAATCGATAACGAGTTCGATACCAAGCGGAGGCAGCCATCCACCCACATAATACCGGACTGTGCCTTCATTCATCACCCTTGTAAGCAGGAGCACCGAGACAACAAACTGGAAGATGATCGTCAGCAGTACAATTCCATAGCAGACAGACCGGTTATACCATCCCGCACCAAGGACAAGGAGCGTTGCAAGCATTGAGAGGATAACAAGGAGTATTGGAAGCTGGTCCAGAAGCATCATCTCTCTCTCACCGCCTGCACCAGCTCATCTGTCTCGATTGTTCCATATACTTCAAATATCCTGATGATCAGCGACAGTGCAACGGCTGTGATGCTCACGCCAACGACAATCGCAGTCAGGATGAGGACATGCGGCAGCGGGTTCACATAGAGCGCCGCTGCTCCCTCAGGCAGGTAGATTGGCGCAGTACCGCCCCGGACCTCTGCAAATGAGATGTAGAAGAGATAGATCGCCGTCTGGAAGATGTTGAGCCCTATGATCTTCTTCACCAGGTTCTGTTTTGCGATGATGGCATACAGCCCGATCAGCATCAGGATGATCGCCATCCAGTAGTTGTAGCGGGAGAAGAAGACATCCGGAATGAACTCGATCATGATGAGTCACCCCCGGTATCGGTCATGTAATAGACAATTGAGATCATCACTGCCATCACGGTGATGCCGATGCCTGCCTCAACAATATCGATCAGGATGCCATGAAGGTGGGGGATGCCGGACGCCTCCTCGATGACTGCCAGTTCGAGGAAATTTCCCGCATACAGGAGGGAGAGCAGCCCAATTGCTGCATAGATACAGATACCGATGATTGAAGCATACATGATCCCCCGGTTCCCAAAACGTGCCCTGACATCGGGAAGGCCAAATGCAATAACCATCAGGATAAATGCCGCCGCAAAGGCGACACCGCCCTGGAAACCGCCTCCGGCACCGGAAGCCCCGTGCACGATGACATAGAGGCCAAACACCTGGATGAATGGAACCATCAGGCGTGTTACCGTCCTGATGACGACGTTCTCCCTCATAGGCGCCCACCCCGGCCGAGGAGAAGTATCACGGCAATTCCTGCAGTAAAGATGACCACCACCTCTCCAAGGGTGTCAAAGCCACGGTAGCTGACCAGTATCGCGGTGACGATGTTTGCAATCCCGGTATCCTCGTATGTCCGCTCAACAAAGAGCTGGCCGGTATATGCTGTTGCCGGGGAATTTGGATCGCCAAATGCAGGCATATCCTCTACCGCCCAGAAGAGGATAATGCCGATGAACAATACCGCGATGAGAGCTTTTGTCTTCAATCTGATGAACTCCTTTTCGTTCGTGCGATGGTGGCAATAAAGAGGACGGTGGTGATCCCGGCACCAACAGCTGCCTCGGTAAATGCCACATCAACTGCATTCATCTCCGCCCACAGGATGGTCATGAAGAGCGAGTATGCTGCAAAGATGATCGTTGCATGGAGGAGATCCCGGACAGTGATCGCTGCTGCTGCACAGAGGATCATGAAGAGGAGGAGGGCAAAATCAAGCTCCCAGATCATCGCCGCTCATCCCCCTTCTTCCAGGGTACAACTCCGCGGGCATGGGCGGCATTGACGAGTGCATGGACAGCTGTCGGTGACGAGATGAAGATGAAGAGCACCAGGAGCAGGAGCTTCACTGCAATCAGGGAGAAACCCTCATACAGCATGAACCCGATCAGCATCATCCCTTCGCCAAGGGTATCGCACTTGCCGCTTGCATGGGCACGGGTATAGAAATCCGGAAGCCTGACAAGGCCGACTGCACCCACAACCATGAAGAAGAGGCCGATGATGATGAAGGCGAGCGAGAGCGTATTGATGATCGTCAGCACAGGCATCCCCTCTTGAGGTACTTTGCTATTGCAATCGTTGCGATGAAGTTGATCATCGCATAGATGATCGCGATATCCAGAAATATCGGCCTCTCATAAATAAAGCCGATTAAGACCAGGAGAACGATCGTCTTGGTACCGATGGTGTTGACCGCAATCAGGCGGTTCTCTACCCCGGGTCCTGCAAGCACCCGGTAGAGGCAGAGGAAGACCGTCAGGATCAGGATGATCATACTGGCATAAAAAATGTCATACATCAGTTCTCACCAAAAATCCGTGCCAGGTTATTCTGAATATCCTTCTCCTGGTGGAGTTCTCTCTCTGAAGATTCCAGCACCAGTGCGTGAACGACATATCTCCCGTACCTGACATCGACTGTGACTGTTCCCGGTGTCAGGGTCATCGCATTTGCAAATGCCGTCCTCAGGACGTCGTTATAGAAATCTGTCTGTAGCGTGATCATCCCCGGATCGATCGGCATCTTCGGGTGGAGGATCCGGTATGCCACATCGATGTTGGCAACCAGGATGGCCACAAAAAGTTTCGGGATATAGAGGACAAACCTGATGAAGGATACAGCAGACTCCTGGAACTGTGCATCAGATCGGAGGAGAAGGTCTCCTGATATGAGCGTCACAATCACACAGCAGATGATCCCGGCTATGATATAGAATGGTTCAAGATAGCCGGAGAGGATATACCAGAAGAGCAGCAGGATGGAGAAGGTTACAATCATGTTGCCAATAGATCCTGGATCTCGTCCCTTTCCCATATCTTGTCCTCCGGTAAAACTGAATTGCATAATTTTGGTAGGTGGAATTTATAAACCTGTGTTCCTCATTCTCTGCTGGTGAGAAAAGAGGTGAGTACAGTTACGACCCAGAAGGGAGTCCCCGGAATTCTCCGTCCATTCAAGGAATACCTGGCAGGTAAGCAGCTTGATCCGGGATCGCAGGTTGTCTATTACGGCTGTGTCGGTACATGCACGCCGTTTGTTGAGCTCCTCGCATATGCAACACGGGATATGGATATCCACCAGGTGTATGTCCCCCTCCTTGACGAGGGAGGAGCCCGCCTGCTGAAGAATGTGCCCGGAGTCGGCATCCAGGCAGGGGAGCGGGTCAGTGTGAAGCCGGCTATCATCGTCCTGATGGGAGGGTTGTCCATGCCGGGTGTTCCTGTTCTATCCGATGAGGCAAAGGCGGTTGTACAGAGGCATGGCGTCCCGGTTGTGGGCATCTGCTTCATGAACATGTTTGAGCGGCAGGGGTGGAGTAGCGAGATCCCCTTTGAACTGCTGATCGACGCAACAATCGACCCGGTAAAGATAATAAAACCCTGAAGAGACAGGCATCATCATCTCCCTCTCGTGGATTAATTGTTCCAAACCTATTTTGCCAGATGCACCCCTCATGCATATCCAGGGGGTGCTCCATCATCTTTTTTGTTCACAAACCTGCTTGCAAATGACCGTATATCATCTTCATATCGTGCAATCAGTTCGGGATCAAATGCTTCGGCAGGGAGTTTTGTCGCCTCTTTCATCATGATCAGGGTTAGCTGAAAGAGCGACTCCGGTGTCATCTGCAGATGCATATCCGTGCCATTATAGAGTGCCATTTGGAGTTCAGTCATCCAGTAGAGATCACCTTCACGCCGGTAGGTGTTGATGTCGGCAGTGAACCAGTCCTCATCAAGCACACCGACAGAGAGGGCATACGCCTCCTGAATCCGGCCTCCATACAGGGCTGTCAGATGCTTCAGAGCCGATATGGCGGACTGCTCGTCTTTTTCATCATCATCTACATGTTTCTGGAGATCGTCAAAGAACGGAGCGGCGTTGATATGGCAGGCTGTCGCAACGATCATCGTTGCATTATGCCCAAGAACCATCGTCAGGGCATTGACGATCCGGGAGAATGTCCGGCGATCGGTTGCATCCACGAGATGATACTCGAATATATCGCGTATCTGTTCAACCAGACCCGGATTTTTATGAATCATCTCGCCAAAGACCCTGATATCGCGGATGAATTCTTCAGGTACGGTTCCCTCTTCCTTCTCTTCAGCTGGTTCGCCAAAGAGATCTGTTGTGCCGGACGTGGTCCCGTTTGTATCAGTATGCGGGGAATTGGCGGCATCCCCGGATTCATTGGATTCGGTAGCAGCCGGTATCTCATCCCGAACCGGATCGTCGATCAGTTCATCTGCCATCTTCTGGTAATGTTGGATTCAGAAAGCATAAACCCTGAACTCCCGGAAAACGTAGTCACATGATTTCAAGTGCTTCAATAATGAGC